>DATMJM010000033.1:0-4501 GCA_035553935.1 Solirubrobacteraceae bacterium | reverse complement strand
GCGAGCGCCGACGCGCTCGTGGTGGCACGTGCGAACGCGGCGCGGCTCGGGCTGCACGTCGCGTTCCGCCACGGCGACCTGCTCGCCGGCGCGGGAGAGCTCGACGCGGTCCTCTCCAACCCGCCCTACGTCGCCGAGGGCGAGCGCGCGACGCTGGCGCCCGAGATCGTGCGCCACGAGCCGCCCGGCGCGCTGTTCGCCGGCACGGACGGGCTCGACGTCATCCGGCGGCTCGTGCCGGCTGCGGCGGCGGCGGGCGCGCGGCTGCTGGCGGTCGAGGTCGGCGCCGGCCAGGCGGCGGCGGTCGCGACGCTCATGCATGAGGCGAGCTTTCGCGACGTGAAGGCGCGCCGCGACCTCGCGGGCGTGGAGCGCGTGGTGGTCGGCCGGCGATGAGCGCGCAGGCGGAGGCGTTCGAGCGCTGCGTCGCCGCCGGCGGCGTCGCGCTGTTCGCCGCCGACACGGTCTACGGGCTGGCCTGCGATCCGACGTCGCCCGCGGCGGTGGCGCGGCTGTACGGGCTCAAGGGAAGGCCGGCGGACAAGCCCGCGGCCGTCATGTTCTTCGCGCTGGATCGCGCGCTCGCGGCCCTGCCGGAGCTCGCGCCGCGCACGCGCGCTGCGCTGCAGGCGCTGCTGCCCGGCGCCGTCACCCTGCTGCTGCCCAACCCGCTCGCGCGCTGGCCGCTGGCCTGCGGCCCCGACCCGTGGACGCTCGGGCTGCGCGTGCCATCCGCCGGAGCGCTCGCCGGCGTCGCGCTGCCGGTGCTGCAGTCCAGCGCCAACCGCTCCGGCGGCGCGGACCCGCGCACGCTCGGCGAGGTCGAGCCGGCGCTGCGCGACGGAGCCGACCTCGTCGTCGACGGCGGCGAGCTGCCGGGCACGCCGTCGACCGTCCTCGACCTGCGCGACTACGAGCGCGACGGGCGCTGGTCCGTGGTGCGCGAGGGCGCGCTCCAACGCGCCGAGATCGCCGCGCGCCTGTGACTCGTAGGATGCGTCCCATGCGCATCGTCATCGCCTCAGACCACGCAGGATTCGAGCTCAAGGAGCACGTCAAGTCGCAGCTGCAGAGCGCCGGCCACGACGTCGTCGACGTCGGCACGGACTCCGACGAGTCGACCGACTACCCCAGCTACGCGCGCCCGGCGGCCCAGCTCGTCGCGAAGGGCGACGCCGAGCGGGGGGTGCTCGTCTGCGGCTCCGGCGTCGGGGTGTCGATCGTCGCCAACAAGGTCCCGGGCGTACGGGCCGTCAACGCCCACGATCCCGAGGAGGCGCAGCTCGCAAGGGCGCACAACGACGTCAACGTCGTCACGCTGTCGGGGCGGCGCGTCGACGGCGAGACGGCCGACGCGATCGTGCAGGCGTTCCTCGACGGCGAGTTCGAGGGCGGCCGCCACGCGCGCCGCGTGGAGCTCATCGAAGAGCAGGGCTGACGGCAGCCGGTCATCGCCGACGCTGCGCGAGCGCCCACTCCAGCAAGCCGGCCATCCGGCCGGTCTGGATGCGGACGTCGTGCGCGGCGGCAGCCCGGCGGGCCGCGGGGTTGGGCGCCGGCAGCGCGGCCGCGCGCACGAGCGCCTCGGCCAGGGCGTCAGGATCGCCGGGCGCCACGAGGACGCCGGCCTGCGGCGTGACGAACTCGGGCGGGCCACCGTTCGCCGTCGCGACGACGCTGCGCTGCATCGCCATCGCCTCGAGCGCGGCTTGGCCGAAGGGCTCCGCCCGCGACGGCTGGCAGAGCACGTCGCAGGCCGCGATCCAGTCGGGCACGGCCGCGTGGGGGACGCGACCCGCGAGGTGCACCCGCGCGCGACCGGCGAGCCGCTCGCGCAGGGGCCCGTCGCCGACGAAGGCGAGGCTGCCGCGGCCCAGGCGCGCGAACGCGTCGGCCAGCTCGACGACGCCCTTGCGCTCGATCAGCGAGCCGACGGCGAGCAGCGCCGGCGCGTCGTGGCCCCACCCGAGCTTCGCGCGCGCAGCGGCCGCAGGGCGTGGCGCGAAGGCGTCGAGGTCGACGCCGCAGTCGATGATCTCCAGGCGCCCGCGCACCGGACCGAGTCGGCCGGCCAGCCAGCGGGAGTTGCAGACGACCGCCGCGGCGCGCGCGGTGACGAGCCGGGTGGCGGCGGCGAGCGCGCGCGAGCGGCGCGCGTTCTCCACGTCGGTGCCGTGCGCCATGACTACGAGCGGCGCGCGGGCGACCGCCGCGGCGGCCGCGCCCGCGGCACCGGCGGGGAAGAGGAAGTGCGCGAACACCACGTCGGGCCGCAGCCGGCGCGCCGCCCCGACAGCGCGTCCCGTGAGACCGGCGTACTTCGCCGGACTGCCGCCGCGGTGGTCGATCGCGCAGACGTCGACCTCGTGGCCCAGCCGCCGCAGCCCGCCGACGACGTCGAGCAGGAACGCGCCGAGGTCGGGGTCGCGCGGCCCGGGCCACATCTGCGTGACGAAGAGGATCCTCATCGCTGCGCGTGCTCCTGCCACAGGACGAACGACAGCAGGCCCCACAGCGCGCGCGAGTGGTCGTCGCGCCGCGCGACGTGCTCGTCGAGCAGCCGCGTGACAGGCGCCGGATCGAGGACACCGCCACGCGCGAGCGCCGCGGGCGCCAGCAGGTCGCGCGCCATCGGCAGCAGCGGCCCGCGCAGCCACGCCGCCATCGGGATCGAGAAGCCGCGCTTGGCGCCGCGCGCGACCTCGCGCGGCAGCAGCGTCGCGGCCACGGAGCGCAGCAGGCGCTTCTTCGCCAGCCCCCGCACCTTCGCCGAGCTCGGCAGCGCGAGCGCCAGCTCGGCGACGTGCGGGTCCAGGAACGGGACGCGCACCTCCAGCGAATGGGCCATGCTCATACGGTCGGTCTTCGTCAGCAGGTCGTCGGCGAGGTACGGCGCGAGGTCGACGTCCTGCAGGCGCGCGAGCTGCGGCGCGCCCACGGTCTCGGCGTACCGCCGGCGCAGCTGGTCGACCGGGTCGCGCGGCGCACGGCCGCCGTGCAGCGGCGCCAGCAGCTCGGCGCGAACGTCCGGCGCGAGGATCTCCTTCCAGGCGTGGTGGCGCTCGAGCGGCGGCAGGCCGGCGGCGCGCACGAAGCGGCGCGCGCGGTAGTCGAGGCTCACCCGCCGTGAGGAGCTCGGGATCCGTTCGACGAGCGGTCGCGCGACGCGCGCCACCCCGGCCAGGCGCGGCGCCAGCATGTCGGCGGCGTACGTCTGGTAGCCGCCGAACAGCTCGTCGCCGCCTTCGCCGCTGAGCGCGACCTTCACGTGGCGTGCGGTGAGCTGCGCGACGGCGTCGGAGGGCAGCGCCGAGCTGTCGGCGTAGGGCTCGTCGAAGGCGGCGGCGATCTGCGGCAGCAGCTCCGCGGACTCCGGGCCGAGGATCGCCTCGTGGTGGTCGGCGCCGAGGCGCTCGGCGACCGTCCGCGCGCGGCCCAGCTCGTCGAAGCTGCGCTCGTGAAAGCCGATCGAGAACGTCCGCAGGCGCTCGCCGGACTCCTGCGCCGCGAGCGCGGCCAGCAGCCCGGAGTCGACGCCGCCACTCAGCCAGACGCCGACCGGCACGTCGCTGACGAGGTGCGCGCGGACGCTGTCACGCAGCCGCGCCGCGAGCTCCTCCGCGAGCTCGCGCTCGTCCTCCGTGCGCACGTCGCCCGCCGGCGCGGGCGCGGGGCGGCACCAGCGCCGGACCTGCGGCGCGTCGCCTGGGCGCCAGTCCAGCAGCGTGCCGGGCTCGAGCTTGCTGACGTCGCGGAAGACCGTCAGCGGCGAGGGGATCGAGTTGAACGCGAAGTACGCCTCGAGCGCGTCGGGGTCGAGCTCGCCGCGAAAGCCTGGCATCGCGCGCAGCGCCTTGAGCTCGGATGCGAAGCTCAGCAACCCGCGCGCCGCGCGCCAGTACAGCGGCTTGATGCCGAAGCGGTCGCGCGCGAGCAGCAGCCGGCGCTCGCGCGCGTCCCAGACGGCGAGGGCGAACATCCCGCGCAGGTCCTCGAGCATGCGCTCGCCGCGCTCCTCGTAGAGGTGGACGAGGACCTCGGTGTCGCAGCGGGTGGCGAAGCGGTGGCCGGCGCGCTGGAGATCGTGCCGCAGCGCCGCGTGGTTGAGGATCTCGCCGTTCTGCACGACGTGCACGGCGCCGTCCTCGGACGCGATCGGCTGGCGGCCGCCGGCGAGGTCGATGATCGCCAGCCGCCGCGCGGCGAGGGCGACAGGCCCGGCGACGGCCGACGCCGCGTCATCGGGGCCGCGGTGGACGAGCGACGCGCTCATCGCCTCCAAAGGCGACGTGTCGACGGCGCCGCCGTCGAGGGCGGCGAGACCGCAGATCCCGCACATGCCTAGGCCTCCGGCGCAGCGGCGCGGCCGAGCTGGCGCAGCCGGCCCAGCAGCCGCGCCGCGGTCGCCAGCACGATCCGCAGGTACAGCCGCACCGAGCGGTCGGCGAGATACTCGAGGTCGTGGGCGAGCTTCTCTGCCCACGTCGTGTCGCGCCGCATG
>DATMJM010000032.1:0-2635 GCA_035553935.1 Solirubrobacteraceae bacterium | reverse complement strand
CTCCTGGGCACCGGTGGCCTGGAGCCAGTCGCGCGGTGACGGCGTCGTCGTCGCCGTCCTCGACAGCGGGGTGCAGCTCAACCACCCAGACCTCGCGTCGAAACTCTGGACCAACAGGGGCGAGACGCCGGGCAACGGCGTCGACGACGACCGCAACGGCTTCGTCGACGATGTGCACGGGGTGAACATCATCGCCAACAACGGCAAGGTCGACGACGACGAGGGCCACGGCACGCACGTCGCGGGCATCGTCGCCGCGCAGGCCGGCAACGGCACCGGCGGCATGGGCATCGCGCCCGGCGCGACGATCATGGCCGTCAAGGTGCTCGACGCCAACCGCGCGGGCAACTCGACCTGGCTGGCGCGCGGCATCCGCTACGCGGTCGACGCCGGCGCGAAGATCCTCAACGTCTCGATCAACGGCGACGGCACGAGCAGCGACCTCGACGAAGCGCTGCGCTACGCGAGCGACCGCGGCGCGACCGTCGTCGCCTCCGCCGGCAACAACTCGCGCAACATCGACCTCACGCCGTCCTATCCGGCGTCCTCGACTGCTCCCGCGGTGCTGAGCGTCACCGCGACCGAGCCGACCGGCGGCCTGCTGTCGATCGCCAACCGCGGGCTGAACTCGATCGACCTCGCCGCCCCCGGCGGCACCATCCTCTCCACGGCGCGCGGCTCGCGCTACGAGCTGCGCCAGGGCACGTCGATGGCGGCGCCGTTCGTCGCCGGCTCGCTCGCGCTGCTGTCCGCGGCGCGCCCGGACCTCTCGCAGCCCGAGCTGCGCTCCGCGCTGTTGCACAGCGCGCCGCGCCCGTCGGCGCTCGCGGGGCTGCTCGGCTCGGGCAGCCTGGACGTCGGCGCCGCG
This sequence comes from Solirubrobacteraceae bacterium, assembly GCA_035553935.1. GTDB lineage: Bacteria > Actinomycetota > Thermoleophilia > Solirubrobacterales > Solirubrobacteraceae > CADCVQ01. Next base: position 1,767 of record DATMJM010000032.1, on the reverse strand, counting down.
ATGCACCGCGTGCTGCCGGGCGGCATGTGGCGCGGCCCAGGCGCCGCGCCGGCCGACGAGGCCGAGCGTCTGCGCCTGCTGACGAAGTCCAAGGTGCCCGCCGGCCGGGCGGCGACCGTGCGCTGGAAGTTCAGCGGCGACGGGCGCGTCGCGAAGTGGCGCGTCTCGCTCAACGGCCGCAAGGTCGGCAGCGTCAAGCACGGCAAGCGCTCGCTGCTGCGCAAGCGCGTCACCCGCCCGGGCCGCCACCGCTGGAAGGTCGTCGGCGTCGACGCCAGGGGCCAGCGCGTCGTGGCCGCCGCCCGCAGCTTCCGCGTCGTGCGCAAGCGCTAGCGGGCCGCGCCCGCAGACGCGTTCCTCGTGAGCCGGCGGGCCGCGCTATCCTGCTCGGCAGACCTGCAGCCCGCAGGTCGTTTTTCTGTCCTCTCGCGTCACGGAGCTACCGCATGGCCCGCGGAGACGTGCGTATCGCTGTGACCCTCGCGTGCGAGGCTTGCAAGCGGCGCAACTACCAGACGAACAAGTCCAAGCGCAACAATCCAGATCGCATCACGCTGCGCAAGTACTGCAAGTGGTGCAAGCAGCACACGAGCCACCGGGAGACCCGGTAGCGCTCGGCGACCCCCGCATCCCATGGCCCGTAACCGCCAGCGCGCGAGAGATCGCAAGCAGCAGCAGAAGCTCCACCGGGAGAACGTCCCGGGGTCGCTCGACCACGCCTCCGGCGAGGTCGAAGGGGCGGAGGCTGCGATCGTCGCGGGAGCAGCCGGGATCCCCGACGACACCGTCGACGACGCGGGCGTCGGCATCGACGACGACTTCGACGCGGGAACCGTCGAGGACGAGCGGCTCGGCAAGGGCGCAGGCGAGCTCGCGCCGGCGCACGCTGCCGCACGTCCGCACAGGGGCGGCTCGCGCCTGCTGCATTTCCTCGGCGCCTGCTGGGCCGAGCTGCAGCGGGTCGACTGGCCCAACCGCCGCCAGGTCGGTCAGGCGACCGCCGTCGTGCTGGGCTTCGTCGTCTTCGCGGGCGCCTTCCTCGGTCTCGCCGACGTCATCGCGCAGAAGATCGTCGACTTCATCCTCTAACTCCGAACTTCGAGAGAACCCATGTTTCGCTGGTATGTCGTGAACACCTATTCAGGCCACGAGAACAAGGTCAAGCAGAACCTCGAGCACCGCGTGGTCTCGCTCAACCAGAAGCGCAACGTCCGCCAGGTCGTCGTGCCGACGGAATCCGTGTCCGAGATGAAGGACAACCAGAAGGTCACCGTCGAGAAGCGCACGATGCCCGGCTACGTGCTCGTCAACATGGAGCTCAACGAGGACTCCTGGGGCCTGGTCAAGGGCACCCCCGGCGTCACCGGCTTCGTCGGCGCGTCCAACGAGCCCGTGCCGCTCACGCAGGCCGAGGTCGATCGCCTGCTGCATCGCGAGGTCGCCGTGCGGGAGCGCAAGAAGGCGACGTTCGCGATCGGCGAGAGCGTCAAGGTCATCTCGGGGCCGCTGTCGGACTTCTCCGGCGAGATCTCCGAGATGAACGAGGACGCCTCGCGCCTCAAGGTGCTTGTGTCAATCTTCGGTCGCGAGACGCCGGTCGAAGTCGGGTTCGACCAGGTCAAGAAGATCTAGCCATGGCCAAGAAAGTCCTCACACAGATCAAGCTGCAGGCCACCGGCGGCGCGGGGCTCGCCTGGCCGCCGGTGGCCTGCAGCTTGATCTGTGTGAGGACTTTCTTGGCCATGGCTAGATCTTCTTGACCTGGTC
>DATMJM010000031.1:0-3709 GCA_035553935.1 Solirubrobacteraceae bacterium | reverse complement strand
CGCCTGGTTCTTGCGGTACTTGTGCGACTTGTCGCCGAGCCGGATCGTGGCCGTCTTGCGGCCGCGCTTGAGCTGGTCGGCGAAGATCGTCGAGTAGAAGTTGAGGACCTGCACGCGACGCGCAGCTTATAGCCCGCGCTCCAGCCGTGACAGCGCCTCGCGCACCATGTCGCGCTCGCCGGCATATGTGAGCGTGTCCAGCGCCTCGCTCGCCGGCATCCAGCGGGCGTGCTCGACTTCGTGATCGTGGTCGTCGACGTCGCCCGAGACGTACCGCAGCAGGAAGAACTCGACGACCTTCGCGATCCGCCGGCCCCCGCGCTGGTACCAGTAGCGCACCTCGCCGAGGGAGTCGACGACCTCGGCCTCGACGCCGGCCTCCTCGCGCACCTCGCGCAGCGCGGCCTCGGCGGAGGACTCGGCGCCGTCGGGGTGGCCCTTGGGCAGCGCGAGCACGCGCGAGCCGTCCGCCGCGCGGCGTGTCGGCACGATGACGACGACCTCTCCGTCGTCGTTCATGACGACGCCTCCCGCCGAGAACTCGCCGACCGCCATCAGTAGACGTAACGCTCCAGCGCGGCCGGGTCGTGGACGGTCACGCGGCCTCGCCCCTGCGTCACGACGCCCGCCCGCTCGAGCACGGCCAAAAAGCGGCTGGCGGACTCGCGCGAGGAGCCGGCGAGCTGGGCGACGTCGGACTGCGTGACGGTGACGAGCACGTCGCGCTCGCCGGCGCCCTCGCCCTGGGCCTGGACGACGAGCTGCCCGAGAACGCCCGCGACGCGGCTCTGGACGGTCTGGAAGGACTGGCGCGCGATCCGCTCGTTGGCCTCGCGCAGCCGGCGGCCGAGGGAGATCACGAGCTTGACCGCGATGTCGGGGTGCTCGCGCAGCAGGCGGCGCATGTCGGCGCCTGGGACGGCGATCGCGTCGAGCTGGTCGAGCGTCTCGACGGTCGCAGAGCGGCGCTCGTCGTCGAACATCGCGAGCTCGCCGAAGATGTCGCCTGGGCCGAAGTGGGCGAGCGTCAGCGTGCGGCCGTCGCCGTGCTCGCGGATGGCCCGGGCGTGGCCCGAGCGCACGATGTAGCAGGTGTCGCTCCCGTCGCCCTCGCGGAAGATGACGTGTCCGGCGTCGAACGTCCGCGGCACGGTCACGGCCGCCACCCGCATGAGCTCACGGGGGCCGAGCGTCTCGAAGACCGGGACGTGTGAGAGCAGCTCGATCGCATCTTGCTCTCGGGTTCCCATCGTGTGAGCAATAGCACACGAGCCCGCGGCGCGTGCGATCTTCAGGCGGGATCGAGCGCGGCTTCGCGGCGCCGTCGCCGGCCCGTTCGGACGCCGATCGCGATCGCCGCCCCGAGCAGCGCAGCCGGCGCGAGGACGGCGAGGGCGATCAACGCGACGCCCGCGACGACCTCCAGCACGCGCACGGCGTCCGAGGCGGCGTCGCCCGGCGTCCACTGCCCGCCGCCGGTGGCGCCGCGTTGACCGGTGCCGCGCAGCGACAGGGTGACGGTCGCCAGGTCGGCGCGCCGGCGCAGCGACGCGAGCTCGCGCTCGAGCGCGGCGATCCGGCCGCCGACGCTGCGCAGCCGGGCCTTCAGGCTGTCGATCTGTGCCTGCGTCGTGGCGCGCTCGAGCGTACGCAGCAGGCCGCGCCGCTCGGCGCGCGCGTCGGCCAGCCGCTCCCGCGCCGACGCGAAGGAGCCGGTGATGTCGTCGATGCTCTGGCTGCGCTCGGTGACGTCGCCGAGCTTCGCCAGAGCCGCCAGCGCGCCGTCGAGCTTCGCTGTCGGGATCCGCAGGTCGAAAGTCGCCTCGCCCCCGTGCGCGTCGCTTTCGCCGATCTGTGCGCCGGCGACGATGCCGCCGAACGACGCGACGCGCGCCTGCACGTCGGCCACCGTCCTGTCGAAGTCGCCGGCCGGCGTCTGGAGCGTGAGCGAGGCGCTGCGCTGCACCTTGCGGGCCGACGGCGCGACGTCGACCGCCGCCGGGGGCGGCTGCGCCACCGGCGCCGAGCGGGCGGCGGACGGCGCGCTCGCGGCCTGATCCTGGGCGGCTCCCGCCGACCGCGAGGCGCCCTTGCCGGGAACCTGCGTCGCCTCGCCGGCAAGCGTGCTCGTCGCGTCGTTGCGGTCGCCGCCCACGACGACGACGAGCGCGACGAGCACGGCCGCGAGCGAGCCGAGCGCGGGCAGCAGGATCCAGCGCCGGCGCACGCCGCGCACGCGCGAGGGCTGCTCGCGCGGTGCCGGAAAGCCCTCGCGCAGCTCGTGCTCGAGGCGTGCGGCGAAGGCTGGCCTCATCTGCGGTGCTGTCGCGCGGATGTCGTGGACGAGCTCCTCGAGCTCGCGCAGCTCGAACTCGACCGGCTCGCCGAGGAGGGCGCGGTCGAGCGCCTCGAGCTCGCGCTCCTGCTCCGGGGTGAAGGTGTCACGCGGTCGCATTGCAGGCCTCCCTCAGCTTGCTGACGGCCCGATGCACTCGGGTTGCGGCATTTGTCTCGCTCGTCCCCAGGACGCCGGCGAGCTCGGCGTTCGTCAGGCCGCCGTGGAACTTCAGTGCGACGAGCTCGCGCTCGCGCGGCGGGAGGGTCGCGAGCGCGGCGCGGACCGTCGTGCGGCGGATGGCGAGGTCGGCCTCCTCGTCGGGCGCGGGAGCGGTCTCGTCGGGAAGGTCGCCGACGAGCGGCGCGGAGCGCTTGCGGCGGCGCAGCTCGTCGAGCGCGGCGTTGCGCGCGATCCCGAACAGCCAGCCGCGCCGGCTGCCGCGGCCGGGATCGAACGTCTCGCGCCGCCGGTACGCGCGCTCGAACGCGAGCGCCGTCACATCCTCGGCGCCCGCGTCGTCGCCCAGGAGCGTGCGCACGTAGGCGTACAGGTCGCGCGCGCAGTCGCGGTACAGCGCATCGAAGCTCTCCGTTGACGTGTTGAGTGGTGGTGCCATGCTGAGAGCTCCGCTCATGCGACTACTACGCTGCCGCGCACGGATCATCACGCTGTTCGTCGTGCTGGTGGTACCGATCGGCGTGGCGCAGGCGGCGCGGTCCTCCGACGACGACTTCCTGTGGGCGACCGTCAACGTCTGCGACACGGCGGACCATCCGGACACGATCGGGATCCGCGCGTCGATGCCCGGCTCGCGCAGCGGGCGGGAGGTCCGCTGGATGCGCTTCGTCGTCGAGTACTTCTCCAGGCCCGACGACCGCTGGGACCGCGTCTCGCAGGGCGGCGACTCGGGCTATCTGCGCGTGGGCACGGGCCGCCGCCCGCGCCAGTTCGGCCGCTCGCTGCGGATCGAGCCGCCGGCGGGAGAGCGCGTGCTGCTGCGCGGCCGCGTCCTGTTTCAGTGGCGGACCCAGAGCGGCAAGGTCCTGCGGCGCGCGAGCGAGCGCACCCGCAAGGGACATCGCTCCGACGCCGGCGACGACCCGCGCGGCTACTCCGCCGCCAACTGCGTCGTCAGGGGCTGAACAGCCGCGGGTCGTTGGAGACGACGCCCGTGACGCCCATGAGCTCCAGGCTGTCGATCTGCTCCAGATCGTCGACCGTCCACGCGTAGAGCTCGCCGCCCGCGCGGCGGATCGCGTCGGCCAGCCTGGGCGTGACGAGCCGCCAGTGCGCGGTCAGCGCGTCGATCTCGCCGCGGCGGATGCGGTTGGCCGCGACGCCCGGCAGCGCGCGGCGCACGTAGGTGAGCAC
>DATMJM010000030.1:0-2048 GCA_035553935.1 Solirubrobacteraceae bacterium | reverse complement strand
CGCACCGTCAGGACGAGCAGGACGGGCACGTTCCGCACGCCGTCCATCCGTATGACCACGACGCGGCTGTATCGGGCGCGCGTGGCGCGGACCGATGCGTGCGAGGGCGCGCAGTCGGCACGCGAGCGGGTGTCGGTCACGCGCTCGCGGGCGCGGGCGAGCTCCCGCGCGGCCGCGATCAAGCGGGCGCGGGCCGCGAAGCGCTAGCGCGTGCCCGCGCTGCGCAGGCCGATGCCCTGCGCAGCGCGGGCCGACGGCGCAAGGTCACCTGCAGCGGGTCGTGTCCACGCGCGGCCCCGCGTGGCGCAGCCCTTCGCGCACGAACTCGTTGGGCACCCCGAGCGCGCCGCCGCCGAACCCGCCGGCAAAGGCGGTCGTGAGGACGTGCCCGGCCTCGTCTACGAGGGGGCCGCCCGAGTTGCCGGGTTGGAGCCGGCCCCGGATCGTCGTCACCAGACGCCCACTGATCTCGTCCGAGACGCCCGGCGCCGGCCTGCCGCCGAGCACACCGCGCAGCCGCGCCGTCGTCGGGCCGATGCGCGCGCGGCGCTTGGCCCAGCGACCGCGCGGGAAGCCGAGGGTCGCTCCGGGCGTTCCGGCGCGCGCATCTTCGACCATCGGCAGCACGTCGAGATCCGGCAGCTCCGGGACGCGCAGCAGCGCGATGTCGTGGTCGCCGTCGAACCAGATCGGGATCGCGCGGAACGTCTGTCGCGACGCGCGGCGCTGCACCCTGATCTCGGCGCCGCCGGCGACGACGTGGGCGTTCGTCGCGACGATCCTCCTGTCGGCCACCCACCCGCTGCCCGAGCCGTGACCACCGCACCCCCTGACGAGGATCTTGAGCACGCTGCGCTCGGCCGCGACGACGTCCGGATCTCCCAGCAGCCGCGGATCGCCGGCCGCGACGTCCGGGCCGCGGCCGCGGTAGCGCGGCAGGCTGGCGAGCGCGGGCACGACGTCCGCGCGCTTCGGGCCGGCCGGCTGAAGGACGGCATCGAGCTGCCCGAGCACCGCGGAGCGCTCGAGCGACGTGCGGAGCGGCCGCAGCTCGCCGATCACGGGCCCGAGCATCCAGACCGCGACCACGGCGGCGAGGACCGCCACAAGCGCGCCGCCGCCGCCGTCCGTCCACACGCGAGACCGCGCCCGCCGCGACAGCCGCCAGGCGAAGCGCTCCGTGAGCGCCGCGATCGCAGCACCCAGCAGGAGCGCCGCGGGCACGACGATCGCGAGCGCGCCGTCGGAGTCCAGCGCCACGCCGCCAAGCAGCGGCAGCCGACTGGCGATGACGACGCCGACGGCGAACCCCGCCAGCGGAAGGGCTCGCGCCAGGCCCTCCCTGTACCCGAAGATGAGCGCGGCTGCGAGCGCGACCCCGATGATCAGGTCGACGACGAGCATGAGCGACCTTACCGCGCCGCGGCGTGGTGATCAGTCCAGGGCTCAGCCCGCGCGTGCCGCGATCGTCGCCCGCCGCCCCATGCGGCCGGACACGTTGTCGCGCGCGACGACGGCGAAGTAGAAGCGCCGGCGCGGCCGTAGATCGGTGACCGTCAGCCGCACGGTGGCGCCGACCGCCGTGATGGCGAACGAGCACGTGCCGCGGCACAGGGCGGGCGCCCGCGCGAAGTCGCGCGCGGTGCGGAAGGGACGCTCGGACTGCTTGACGACGTAGCTGCGCGCCGCCGGCGCGCTGTCGCCGTCGGTGCCCGGGGCGCGGAAGGAAAGCTCGATCCTCCCCCTCCCCGCGGCGCGGGCGGCGAGACTCGCCACGCGCCCGGGGATGCGGCCGAAGCGCCTCAGGCACGCGCTGCGGCGTTGCCCGGCCTGCACCGCTGCGGTACGAAGAGCGATCCGCCGGCGCGCAATGCCGCGCAGCGCCCGCGCCCGGCGGCGATCGGTCCGCAGCCGCAACCGCACGCTGCTCGTGCAGCTGCGCATCTGCGCCAGCCGCGCCCGCTCGGCCGCGAGCGCCTCCGCCAGCGGATCGGGAGCGGTCACCGGCGGTGCCGGAGCGGGCGGCGCCGGCGGAGCGGGCGGCGCCG
>DATMJM010000029.1:0-3226 GCA_035553935.1 Solirubrobacteraceae bacterium | reverse complement strand
ACCTGCTGGCGCGGCTGAGCGAGCTCGGCGAGGACGCGCTGCTCGACGCACTCGACACAGCGGTCCGCGCACGCGTCATCGAGGAGATCGCGGGAACCGCCGGGCGCCACACGTTCTCGCACGCACTGATCCGCGACACGCTCTACGACGAGCTGAGCGCGACGCGCCGGGCGCATCTGCACTGCCGCGTCGCGGTCGCGCTCGAGCAGGCGCACGCGAGCGAGCTCGAGCCAGGCCTCGCGGAGATCGCCCATCACTTCGCCGCGGCGGGCTCGCGCACCGACCTCGGCAAGGCGATCGAGTACAGTGCCCGCGCCGGCGATCACGCGATCGCACAGCACGCCTACGAGCAGGGCGCCGTCCACTATCGCCGCGCACTCGAGCTGGCCGGCGCACCCGCGTCGGATCGAACCCCCGGCCAGCGCTGCGACCTGGTCATCGCGCAGGGCGAGGCGGAGCGCCAGGCCGGCGATCCCGCGTACCGCGCGACGCTCCTGTCGGCGGCGGCGCTCGCGCAGGAGATCGGCGACCCCGACCGCCTCGCGCGGGCGGCGCTCGCCAACAGCCGCGGCTACGCGAGCTCCGCGGAGGGCACCGACCGCGACCGCGTCCGCGTGCTGCAGGCCGCGCTCGAATCCTACGACGACCGCGACAGCCCGACGCGCGCCGGCCTGCTTGCGCTGCTCGCGCTCGAGCTGCAGACCGGCCACGACTGGCGGCGGCGCGACGAGCTCGGCGCGGAGGCGATGGCGATGGCGCGCCGCATCGGCCATCCCGGCACGCTGGCGCGCGTCCTCACGCAGTGCAGCGTCGCGCGCTGGCGGCCGCAGACCGTCGAGGAGATCCAGTCCGATCTGCGCGAGGCTCGACAGCTCGCCGACCGGCTGGGCGACAGCGCGTTGGCGGGCCTTGCGGCGTACCTGGGCGCGCACGCGGCGATGGAAACGGGCGATCTGGAGCAGGCGGACGGATTCCTGACCCGCCTCGATGCGGCCGCCGAGCAGGTCGGACAGCCGTTCCTGCGCTGGTACGGCGCCGTCGCCCGCGCGAAGCGCCGCGTGGTCAGCGGTCCGGCGGACGACGCGGAGCGCCTCGCGTTCGTCGCGCTGGAGCTCGGACGCCAGACCAGCCAGCCCGACATCATGCTGTGGTTCCTCGGCCAGCTCCTCGTCGCACGGTTCCTGCAGGGCACGATGGATGGCGGCGAGCCCTTCCTGCCCGACCTCATCGGCGCCCAGGACCCCTCGCTGCCGGTCAGTCCGGACGTCATTCCGAGCGCCTCGATGCCGCTGCTCGTCGCGGCAGGGGCGAGCCTGCTGCTGTGCGAGGTGGGACGGCTTGACGCGGCGCGAGCGCACTACGACCCGCTGATGGGAGAGCTCGCCGAGCTGCCCCACGACTACACGGCACTCGCCATCCCCGCGTTTGCCGGCGTCGCCTGCCGGCGGCTGGGCGACGCCGCGGGCGCCGCGCGGCTGCATGCGCTGCTCGAGCCGCACGCCCACCGGCTCGTGAACACCGGCTCGTCGTGGTTCGGCGCGGTGGCGCACCACCTCGGCAACCTCGCCGCGATGATGGGCCGCGACGACGAGGCGCAGGCGCGCTTCGACGCCGCCGAGCGAGTCTACGAGGCGCTCGATGCGACGCCCTGGCTCGCGCGGCTACGGCGCGACCGGGCCTCAGCGATCGCTGGGCCAGCCGCCGGGCGCATGGTGGGTCGCGACCATCGGTGACGGCGCGACTTCGGCGCGCCCGACCATGCACAGCACCGCGACGAGCAGGTTCGCCCGAAATCGTCGGGCGTGGTGGGCTCGAGCTGCCGCGGCAGCTCGGTAACGACGGGGGTGGTCATCGAAGGCCTCCGGCCGCTGAAAGAGGGATGTCGCAACCGTCGCGCTACGCGACTACGCCGCAGCTACATGGAGTTACGGGCGGCTCAGCCGGTGCCGTGCACGCAACGTGTCCGCCATGGCACACGGTCCAGCGCCGCCAGCCGGCGGCGCGTCGGCCCCGTCGTGCACCCCTACCTCCAGCAGGGGCTGACGTGATGCGTGCGAGGTTTGCCGCGGCTGACCGAGAGCGTTGTCAGTGTCATCGTCGCCGGGGTCGAGGCGGTTGCCGTCCGACGGATGCGGTTGGTTCTCGGGCTGGCTCCAGAGCGCTGTGTCGTTGTTGGTCTGACCCACAAGAGCTTCTGTCTGAGCACCTGTCGCGACCTAGAACGCTTCCCCGGTGCACGCGCGTTGAACGCGACGTATGGCGCACCGCCCGCGCCGAAGGCGGCGTCGACGGCTCACCGACTGCACCCTGAGGGCTCTGCCGGCGCGCCGTCGCCGCCCGGTGGCGTCAGCCGCTCGGCCGGCCCGAGAGCTCGCCGCGCAGCGTCGCGATCTCGGTCACGGCGAGGCCGATGTAGGCGCTGAGCTCCTGCTCGATACGCACATGTAGATCGCGTTGGGGCCACCGCCCGGCCTCGATCGCGACGAGGCGCTCCGTCGTGAGCCGCCCGAGCTCGCGGCGTGCGTCGCTTGCGGTCATGTCGTGGCCCTGCCGAGGAGCCGCCGCGTCAAGCGCTGGCGGCGGCGCGCTGCGCGCTCGGCACGCCGACTGGCCTCGCGCTCGCGACGCCACTCAACGAGCGTCTGCTCGGGCGGGACGTCGCACGCGACGTACGCGAAGGCAGCCGATGAGGGAGAGCTGGAAGCCATGGTGACAACTGCAAGCTAGCCGCGCGGCTGCCCGCTGTCGCCGCGACCTTGGTCGGGTTGTTTTTCAGGACCTGCGGCCTGTGTCCGTCCGATGACGGCCGCCCCGAGGCGCGCTTCCAGCCGACCCGGCGGCGTCGGAGGGAGCGACGAACAGAAGCGCGACACGGAGTGCTGGATCTCGCGCAGGGGAAAAGCGGTCCGGTGGAAGCGCGATCGTTGCACGATGTAGCCGTCGAGCCGGGTGCTCGAAGACGCCGGCATAGACGCTTTCGCGCATGCGAAGCCGTCTCAGAAGCGCTCGCCGAGCCGATGGAGCAGATGCTCGCTCAGATCGTTGAGTGGAGCGTCGCGCTTGAACGACCGCTTCCGCCGTGCGCGTGTGATCGCGTCGCGCAGTAGCCGCTGCTGGAGCGCATCGAGGTCGGCGAGCATCGCATCGCCGAGCAGCAGGCCGTAGTACTGCTCGAACAGGCTGTGCGGTGTGTCGAGTGTTTCGAGCACCGCGAGGAAGTCGCGGT
>DATMJM010000028.1:0-3814 GCA_035553935.1 Solirubrobacteraceae bacterium | reverse complement strand
GTGCAGCGCCGCGGTGTCGTCGGCGCTGCGCGGACCGCTCGGGTCGAACCACTCGCCGACGAGGACGACCATGTTGAGGATCGCCATGCTCGCCGCCTGGACGGCGTCCCCGCTGCCGAGCTCGCCGAAGGAGAAGTGGCCGCGGCGCTCGCCGTCGCGCAGCACGTCGGCGAACAGCGCGCGGACGCGGCGGCGCCGGCGCACGACGCTCTCGCGCTCGCCGGGCGGCAGGTAGATGTAGTCGCGGTTGGCGACCCGCGTCTCGCGCGGCCGCGCGATGTGAAACGCCGTGAATGCCGCCGCGAGCGCCTCGAGCTGCGCGACGGGGTCGTTGCCGACGCCGCGCAGCGTCTCGGAGAGGATCGCGTCGGCCTCGTCGTGGACGCGGTCGACGATCGCGAACAGCAGCGACTCCTTGGACGGGTAGTGGTTGTAGATGGCGCCGGGCGTCAGGTCGACGGCGTCGGCCAGCTCGCGCACGGTGGTACCGGTGTAGCCGCGCTCGTTGAACAGCGTCAGCCCGGCGTCGTGGATCCGCTCGCGCGTCATCTTCGGTGAGCGGACGTTCACTGCCACGGCTGACACCATACGGGAAGCTGCCGTCAGTCATTTGCGAGCAGGTGAACAAGCGTTCATACTGCGACGGACATGAACCTGGACCTGTCCGACGATCACGAGCTGCTGCGGCGCACCGTCCGGGACTTCGCCGAGGCCGAGGTCGCGCCCGTCGCCGAGGAGCTCGACCGCGACAAGCGGATCCCCTACGACATCATCGCCAAGCTCGGCGACCTGAACCTCATGGGGATCCCGTTTCCGGAGGAGTACGGCGGCGCGGGCGGCGATACGCTCGCCTATGCGCTCGCCGTCGAGGAGCTCACGCGGGTCGACTCCTCCGTCGCGATCACGCTGTGCGCGCACACGTCGCTCGGCACGCAGCCGATCCACCTCTACGGGACCGAGCAGCAAAAGCGCGAGTGGATGCCGCGCCTGTGCAGCGGGGAGATCCTCGGCGCCTTCGGCCTGACCGAGGCCGAGGCCGGCTCGGACGCCGCCAACACGAAGACGCGCGCCCGCCTGGAGGACGGCGCGTGGGTCATCGATGGCGCCAAGCAGTTCATCACCAACGCCGGCACCGACATCTCCGGGCTGGTGACGATCACCGCGTTGACCGGCGACAAGGAGATCTCCAACCTGCTCGTCCCCAACGGCACGCCCGGCTACGAGCAGGGCGAGCCGTACCGCAAGATGGGCTGGCATGCGTCCGACACGCGGCCGCTGACGTTCGACTCCTGCCAGGTGCCCGAGGAGAACCTGCTCGGTCCTCGCGGCAACGGCTTCAGGCAGTTCCTGCACGTGCTCGCGATCGGGCGCATCGGCGTCGCCGCGATGGGCCTCGGGCTCGCGCAGGGCGCGCTCGACCAGGCGCTGTCCTACGCCCGGCAGCGGCGCGCGTTCGGCCGCGCGATCTCGCAGTTCCAGGCGATCCAGATCAAGCTCGCCGACATGGCGACCGAGATCGAGGCCTCGCGGCTGCTCGTCTACCGCGCCGCGCTGCTCAAGGACGCCGGGCGCGACTTCAACCTCGCCGCGGCGCAGGCGAAGCTCAAGACGGGGCGGCTCGCGGTGCGGTGCGCGGAGGAGGCGGTGCAGATCCACGGCGGCTACGGCTACATCGAGGAGTACCCCGTGTGCCGCATGTACCGCGACGCGAAGATCCTCACGATCGGCGAGGGCACAGACGAGATCCAGCAGATGGTGATCGCTCGCGGTCTGGGTGCGTAGGTGCTCCCTTCGCCGGTCGACATCCGCGAGGTCGGTCCGCGCGACGGCTTCCAGAACGAGCCCGAGACGATCGCGACCGACGACAAGGTCGCGCTCATCGACATGCTCGCCCGCACCGGCGTGCGGCGCATCGAGGTCACGAGCTTCGTGCGCGCAGACGTCATCCCGCAGCTCGCCGACGCCCGCGAGGTGCTCACGGCGATCGACGTGCCGGCGGGCGTCGCGCGCAGCGTGCTCGTGCCGAACATGCGCGGCCTCGAGAGCGCGCTCGCGCTGCGCGGCCGCTTCGAGGAGGTGGGCGTGTTCCTGTCGGCGAGCGAGACGCACAACCGGCGCAACGTCAACCGCACCGTCGACGAGTCGCTGGCCGAGCTCGCCGCCGTCATCCGGCGCGCGCGGGCGGAGGACCTGCGCGTCGAGGCGATCATCTCGACGAGCTTCGGCTGCCCCTATGAGGGCCGCGTTGCGCGCGCCCGGGTGCTCGAGATCGCGCGCAGGCTGACCGACGCCGGCACCAGCGAGATCGCCTTCGGCGACACGACCGGCATGGCCAACCCCCTGCAGGTCCGCGAGCACTTCGCGGCAGCGTCCGAGGCGCTCGGCGATGCCGTCCAGCTGACGGCGCACTTCCACAACACGCGCGGTCAGGGCCTGGCGAACGTGCTCGCCGCGCTCGAGGCCGGCTGCAGGTCCTACGAGGCGAGCTTCGGCGAGCTCGGTGGCTGCCCGGTGCCGGCGGGCGCGACGGGCAACATCGCCACCGAGGATCTCGTCTCGATGCTCCACGAGATGGGGATCCGGACGGGCATCGACCTGCCCGCGCTGATCGACGCGGCGGCCGCGGCGCGCGCGGTGCTCGGGCGCCCGCTCGGCTCGCACACGCTCGTCGCCGGGCCGATCGACTGGAGGCGCTCGAGCTGATGCTGCGCTCGGTCCTCGTCGCCAACCGCGGCGAGATCGCGGTGCGGGTCATCCGCACGCTGAAGCGTCTCGGCATCCGCGCGATCGCCGTCTACTCCGACGTCGACGCGGGCGCGCCGCACGTGCGGCTCGCCGACGAGGCGGTCCGGCTCGGTCCGGCGCCGGCCGCGCAGTCCTACCTCGACGCGGAGCGGATCCTCGCGGCGGTGCGCTGCAGCGGCGCGCAGGCGCTGCACCCCGGCTACGGCTTCCTGTCGGAGAGCGCGGATCTCGCGCGCGCCTGTCCGGTCACCTGGATCGGCCCGCCGCCGGAGGCGCTCGAGCTGCTCGGCGACAAGGTCGCCGCGAAGGCGCTGGCGGCGCAGGCGGGCGTGCCGACGGTGGCGGGCCTCGGTCGCGTGGCGCTGAGCGACGACGAGATCCTCGCCTGGGCGGGCGCCGACCCGGCGCGCCTGCCGCTCATGGTCAAGGCGGCGGCGGGCGGCGGCGGGCGCGGCATGCGGGTCGTGACGGCACTCGACGAGCTGCCGCCCGCAGCGAGGCGCTGGCCGGCTTCGGCAGCGACGCGCTGCTCGTGGAGCGCCACCTTTCGCCGGCGCGGCACGTCGAGATCCAGTTCCTCGCCGACGCCCACGGCGACGCCGTCCACCTCGGCGAGCGCGAGTGCAGCCTGCAGCGCCGCCACCAGAAGCTCGTCGAGGAATGCCCGTCGCCGGTCACCTCGGAAGCGATGCGAGCGCGGATCGGGGAGGCCGCCGTCGCGCTCGCGCGGGCGGCGGGCTACACCGGCGCCGGCACCTGCGAGTTCCTCGTGCCGGCGGGCGCGCCGCAGACCTTCTACTTCCTCGAGGTCAACGCGCGCCTGCAGGTCGAGCACCCCGTCACGGAGCTCGTCTACGGCCTCGACCTCGTCGAGGCGCAGCTGCGGATCGCCGCCGGCGAGCGACTGTGGCTCGAGCAGGGCCGGCTCGTGCCGCGCGGCCACGCGGTCGAGGCGCGCGTCTGCGCCGAGGACGCGGAGCAGGGCTTTCTGCCGCGCGCCGGCCGGATCGTCGCCTACCGCGAGCCCGCCGGCGCCGGCATCCGGGTCGACAGCGGCGCCGAGACCGGC
>DATMJM010000027.1:0-8234 GCA_035553935.1 Solirubrobacteraceae bacterium | reverse complement strand
GCGGAAGGCGCTGTTGATCGACAGGTGGAGGCCTGCTTCGCTGCGAGCGGCGGCCGCCAAGCGGTCGAACGCCTCCGCCACGTCGGGGCGCATCGGCTTGCCCATGCGGTAGGCGAGCGGGCCGGAGTAGCCGCCGCCGCTCGCGTACGGCGGCATTCCGAGGCCGGCGCTCGCCGAGGGGACGAGCTCCGCCGCCGCGCGCGCCCTGACCGGCACCGGCGCGCGCCCCTCGGCCAGCGCCTCCGGCAGCGGCACCTCGCCGCGCACGTGCACGGCTACGCGCACCGGCGCGAACGAGTCCCGCTCGGGGAACGTGACGTCCGCCGGCTCGATCCCGACGCCGTTGCGCCGCGCCGCCCTTACCGCCGTGCCGCGCGCCAGCGCCAGGTAGTCCGACAGCGGGAGGTGCCGCGGGTTGGGCACGCCCGGATTTAGGTACGCCGGCTCGAACAGACGCGGATACGCCTCGCTCATCGCCGCCGCAGCGGACACCGCCGCCAGGTCGGCCGCGCGCTGGTGCCTCGACTTCGCCCCGAGCGCGCTGCCGATACCGCCCAGCACCAGTGCGCCGACCAGCAGCACGCCGACGAGGCCGAGCATCAGGAGGACCGCCTGTCCTCTCTGAACGGCTACAGCGCGCGAGGCCCGCGTCCACAACGTCATGCACGAAGCCTCGAGCGCCACGCTCGACACGCGGGCTACGACCGTGACAGCACCACAGCACGATGGTCACGATCGCGAGGAGAAGCTCGCCGTGGCGGCGCTCGGAGGCGATACGCATCGCCATCTACTGTGCAGGCCAGAAAGCGCCCCCTCCGTCTCGGACGCGAGGCTCTGCCACGGCCAGTGCCGTGCCATGAACCGTCCGCGCTGGGCGCCGAGCTACGGCATGACCAGAAGCGGCGGACGTTGCGGCCGACGGGCCGAGAAGCTTGCGGACCTGCCGTCGGTCGATTAGGCGCTACGTTAGCCAGTCTCGTTACATCGCCTCTGGTCTACGACCGAGCTCGCTGGGAGGGCGTGAACGCTCCGAGAACTCCCGCCACCATCGGCGTCCCTGGTGCACGCCGACTCCACACGCGACGACCTCCGCAATGTGGACTAACGTCAGGTTGATCGCCCACACTTCATTTCCGTAATTCTCCGAGTTGACGCCGTAGGCCAACAGCGCAGCGAAGCCAAGCAGGGGGAGAACCAAGGCGTTCCAGCTGCGGCCCAGAAACCCGACAGCCAGGGCAAGGCCGATCCACACCACCGAGAGACCTAGCGGTCCAACCGCCTCGTTGCTCTCAAACCGGATGAGAACGCCCGCAAGGGCTCCTGTCGACACGCACTGGACACCGATCACCAAGACAGCTCGGCTGAGGGCGCCGAGTCCGAGAAGACGCACAATGATGCCCGTCGCACCCATTTGCCACGTGCCTTATCGAGACCCGAGCGCGGTAGCCAGAATTCGTTTCGACGACGATCGCTCCGGCCACCGCCAACCGCCACGGACAGCCGTCGCCGGCTTCAAAATCGCGCCTTGAGCGGATACCGCTCTGGGTGTTCGATCGAATCGACGGACAGGTCGACGTCCAGGAGAGGCCAGTGGAGGTGTCCCGGGCGTGGACGCTCGAGATGGAGGATCGCCTCGATCGGTGCCTGCTTGAACCACGGGAAATCCTCGAAAGGCAGGAAGAGCTCGCGCCCGTCAAGGAGCAGCCAGAAACCGTGCCGCGAGATGTTCGTGACCTCAGCTTCCGAAGTGGCGCTTCCAGGCATCTCGAATCTCCTGCTCATGTTCCGCGATAAGGCCCTCGATGCGGCGTAGGGCTTGCTTGCTCAGACCGTAGTTCGTGGCGAGCTCAAAGCTCGGCTCGATCCAGTACTTCGCCTCTCCATCGGCCGATTCGACATGGATGTGCAGCCGCTCCTCCTCACGCGAGAAGAAAAAGAACCGGAAAGGGCCCTCGCGAAAGACCGTGGGACTCATCTGGAGATTCTAGGAGCCGCCACGAGCCGCACCGCGAAATACGTGGGAACGGTCACCCGTAGTGCCAGTTTTCCCAGGCGTAGCGGTGGATGAAGCCGAACCTCTTGCTGTTGCGCTTGAGCCAGGCGTAGGCGGCGGGCGGGCCGAGGTCGAGCTCCGTGGCGTAGCGGTGGAGGCTCGTGCCGGGCGGCGCGACCCAGCGGGGGTTCGGGTTGGCGGCCCACAGGCGCGCCTGCTCCGCGTCGGAGCGGAAGGCGCTGTTGATCGACAGGTGGACCCCTGTCTCGCGGCGCGCGGCGGCCGCCATGCGGTCGAAGGCCTCCGCCACGTCGGGGCGCATGCCCTTCCCCATGCGGTAGGCGAGCGGGCCTGAATAGCCGCCGCCGGAAGCGTACGGCGGCATGCCGAGGCCGCCGCCCGCCGCCGGCACGATCTCGGCTGCCGCGGTCGCTTCGACCGGGATCGCGGCGCTCCGATCGCGCATGCGGCTTCGGGCCGGTGTCGCGGTATCGCCTCCACGTCTCCCTGCTGTGCGACCACCGCTGCCCGCGCCCCCATGAGCTCGCGCGAGCGGCCGCGGTAGCGGCGCCTCGCCCCGCGCGGTCACGCGAACCCGCACCGGCGCGAACGACCCCCGCTCGGGGAACGACACGTCCTCCGGATCGATCCGGACGCCGTTGCGGCGCGCTGTGCGCACCGCCACCCGCCGCGCGAGCGCCAGGTACTCCCCCACCGGCAGGTGCCGCGGGTTCGCCACCCCCGGCTCCAGGTACGCCGGCTCGAACAGCCGCGGATACGCATCGCTCATCGCCGCCGCCGCAGACACCGCCGCGAGGTCGGCCGCGCGCTGATGCTTGCCCTTCGCGCCCAGCGCATTGCCGATCCCGCCGAGGACCAGCGCGCCGACGAGCAGCGCGCCGACCACACCGAGCATGAGGACGAGCGCCTGTCCGTGCTGAGCGCCGAATCGGTTTCGAACCCCCATGCCCGGACCCTGCGCCGTCGCAGCGCACCCGTGAGCTACAGCGATAACAGAGCCGCAGCAGGACGGTCACGATCGAAATAGCAGTGGAGCCCACGGTCGCGAACCTCGCGCCCGTGCCGTTTTGCTGGCTTCATGACCAATGAAGGCAGCGTCACACTGCGCGACGGGCGCGTGCTCTCATACGCAGAGCGCGGCCCCGCAGACGGCTTTCCCGTCCTCCACTTCCACGGCCTTCCGACGTGCCGGCTCGAGCTCGACTACGTGGAGCCCGAGGCCTACGAGCGTCGCGGCCTGCGCGTGGTCTGCCCGGACCGGCCGGGCATCGGCGCCTCCACGCGCCAGCGCGGGCGCGGGATCGGTGACTGGGTAGGGGACGTCGCCGCGTTCGCGGACGGCCTCGGCATCGATCGCTTCGCCGTCAGCGGGTTGTCCGCCGGCGGGCCATACGCGCTCGCATGCGCGCACCGGCTCCCCGAACGCGTGCTCGGCGTCGGCGTTCTCTGCGGGGTCGCGCCGCGCGAGGCGCCCGGAGGCCATCGCATGCTTTGCCGCGGTGACCGCGTCATGTTCGCGCTCGCCCGGCGCGCCCCGGCCCTCGGGGCAGCGCTCGTCCTGCAGGCGCGCAGGAAGGCGCGGCGGAAGCCGGAGCGGTTCGTCGAAGAGGTCCGGCGCGACTTCCCGAGCGAGCCGGACGTCGCGGCGCTCGCAGGCCCGGCGGGCGGACTCTTCCGGACCATCTTCCTGGAGGCGACTCGCAACGGTGCGGGCGGAGTCGTCGACGACTACCGAGCGCTCGGTGACGACTGGGGCTTCGCACTCGACGAGATCGATCTGCCCGTCCACTGGGTCCACGGAGAGCTCGACCGGACGGTCCCTCTCGAGCACGGTCGCTGGGCCGCAGATCGAATCCCGGGCGGCGAGCTCACAGTCGCCGCCGGTGAGGGCCACCTTCTCGCGCCGAGCTGCGTAACCGGCATGTGGGCGCGACTGAAGGAGGCGGCCGATGCGTACGTTTAGCGCCACACTCGCGCTGGCGCTCGTCGCGGCGCAGCCGTGCGTCGCGTTCGACGGGGCCGCCGAGGCCGAGAACTACGCCAAGCAGCGCGAGCGCCAGCTTCACGAATCGGCCACACCGGGCTACGCGTCGGCCTACGCAACCGAGGCGCCACAGGCCACATTCGACAGCGTCGCGGTCGTCACGCCGGACCGGCTGCCGATCACGGCTTGCGCAGGCCAGCCGCTGTGCACGGGCGACCCGCGCCTCGCGGCTTGGACGCGGGAGCACGCGCTCGTCCGCCGTGTCAGCTGGCTGAACCCCAACGGGGCTGCCGTTGACGGCCACCTTTGGGTTGCGCGCGCCGTCGCCGAGCGGGGCGACGCGGTCCCCGGGGTGATCCTGTCGGTGGGTGACTTCCAGGAGCCCGAGACGGCGCTCCAGTGGGCCGCGGTCACGCTCGCCAAGCACGGGTACCTCGTCCTCACGTGGGACCCGCAGGGGCACGGCGAGTCCGAAACGTTCGGGGAGGGCGAACACGCGACGCGGCACGTCGTCGAGCAGCAGCTCGGCGACCTCGCCCCCGACCCGAGTGCGGTGACGGCCGACGCGGTCGAGCAACTCCAGTCCGCCCTCGACTACTTCACATCCGAGGCAAACCCCCTGCGTCCGCTGCTCGACCTTGACGAGATCGGCCTCGCCGGCCACTCGCGCGGCGGAGTGTCGTCGTCGCTTGTCGCCCACCGCGACGAGCGAATCGACGCGGTCGTGGGGTGGGACAACGTGACGCTCGGCGGAGAGATGCGCCAGAACCCTGGTGACACCACCTCACCCGTCGCGCCGCGCGTGCCGCTGCTCGGCATCTCCGCTGACTACTACCTCGGGGAAGGGCCGAAGACGGAGGATCCCGATCCGCTCGCGGACCTCGCGGCGTTCGAGGGGGCGGCGGCCGCCGGGATCGACGCGATGCAGGTCACGATTCGAGGCGGGACACACCTCGAGTTCGCGGCGCTACCGTGGCTGCCCGCGACCTTGCGGGGCGTCCATCTCTCGGCCTGGTACACAGTCGCGTGGTTCGACAAGCACCTGAAGGCCGAATCGGCGGCCGACCTGCGACTGCTCTCCGACCGCTGGCGCCACGACGCACCCGGTGCGCAGGCCGACCTCGGCGGCGACGCGAACCTGCTCTCCTACTACTATCGATCGCGAGTATCGATTCGACTGGCGAGCGGTCCGCGCGTGCGCTGCGACGATCTGCGAAGCGGCTGCACGGCCCTCGTGCCCGCGGCAGACGACGGCTACCCCGGCGCGTACGACTACGTGGAGGACAGTGGTGGGTGACGCTTCTCGAGCGTGAAGGCGAGATCGCCGAGCTGCGGGTCACCGTGGCGGCGATGAGCGGCCGAGTCGTCCTGATCGAAGGCCCGGCCGGCGCGGGGAAGAGCGCCCTGCTGGCGGAGGCGGCGTCGCTCGGCGAGCACCGAGCCTTCGATGCGCGCGGCGGTGAGCTCGAACGTGGGCTGCCGTTCGGCGTCGTGCGGCAGCTGTTTGCGCAAGTCGACCTCGCAGCGCTCGACGGACCCGCGGAGCTCGCTCGTCCGGCGCTGGATCCGCGTTCGGCGAGGGCCGCTGAGCCCGCTGCGGTGCTTCATGGCCTCTACTGGCTGTGCGCGGAGCTGGCGGAGCGCGAGCCACTGATGCTCGCGGTCGACGACGTCCACTGGGCCGACAACCCGTCGCTCCGGTTCCTCGCATATCTGGGACGGCGGATCGCCGATCTGCCCGCGGTGGTCGTCGCCGCGTTGCGTACTGACGAGCCACAGACGACCGCGGCGCCACTCGAGGAAGTTCGCGCGTCGGCGGTTGCTGTACTGCGTCCGCAGCCGCTCAGCGTCCGCGCAGCGCGGCTGATGCTGGGCGAGGTCGACGAGGCGACCGCGCGCGCGGCACACGACACGACCGGCGGCAACCCCTTTTTGCTGAGCGAGGTCCGTCGCGCGCTCGCCCAAGGCACGCCGCTGGAGGAGCCACCGGCAGCGGTCGCCGAGCGCACCGCAGCGCGCCTACGGCGGGTGGGACAGCGAGCGGTGCGGGTAGCCGAGGCCGTGGCAGTGCTCGGTGCCGAGGCCGAGCTCCGCGACGCCGCCGCCGTTGCGGGTCTCTCGTACGACGAGGCGCTCGGAGCGGTGGACACGCTGACTGCTGCGGGGCTGATCGCGGGCACCGCGCCGCTGCGCTTCCTCCACCCGCTGGTCCGCACCGCGGTCTACGAGGCGTTGCCGGCGGGGCGCCGGGCTCAGCTCCATCGCGTCGCGGCCCGCACGCTCGACGATCGCGCGGCGGCCGCGCTGCACCTGCTCGCGACGCCGCCCTCGAACGACCCGCGCGCGGCGGACGTCCTGGCGCAGGCTGCGGCCGACGCGCTTGCGGCCGGTGCCCCGGCCGAGGCGGCCGAGCTCGCGCGCCGCGCCCTGGCCGAGCGGCCGGCGCCTGAGCGGCGGTTCGCGGTCCTCGCCACGCTCGCCCGCAGCGCCACCAGGTTGGGCGTGGCCTCGGGACCCGGCTTGGCACACGAGGCTGTCGCGCTCGCGCCGGACCTTCCGAGCCGCGTTGCGATCGTCCGCGAACTCGCGCTCCTGCTCGTGCACACGGGGCAGGTCGCGGCCGCGTGCGAAGTCCTCGAGCAAGAGCTCGACCGCCTGGGCGCCCGCGAGCGCGAGGCTCGCCTGCTCCTCGAGGGCGACCTCGCGAGCATCGCGCAGTTCGATCCCGCGCGCATCGAGGCGAGCGCCGCGCGCGTCGAGAAACTCGCAGACGGCCTCCGCGGGAGTACGCCCGGCGAGCGCGCAGTTCTCTGTACGTCGTCGCTCCTTCAGCCGAATGCCGCCACTGCTGCCGCGGTCGCCCTGCGTGCCCGCGCGATCTCGGACATCCATGACTCGATCCCCGGCGCCGGCCTCTGGGCGCCTGGACTCGCGATGCTCGCGCTCGCCTACGCGGAGCGCATCGACGACGCGGCCGAGTGGATCGCCGCGTTCCTCGAGTGGGACGTCCGCAACGGCTCGCTGACCGGCCTCGCAGCAGACCACGCGCTGATGGCGGTCTGTCACTGGCTCGCCGGAAGGGTCCATGACCAGGAAGCCGAGGCGAAGCTGGCGATCGAGGCCGCGCTTCAGGGAAGCTCGGCGATGCTTCCCTTCGCGTCGGCGCTCGCTGCCCTCGCGCTCGCCGAACGCGGGGTCCTGGAGGAGGCCGCCGCGCATGTCGACAATCCGCTGTTTGATGCGATCCCGCCAGAGGATCCTGCGTGGATCTGGCTAGGCGCCGCGCGCGGCTACGTGCGGCTCGCCGGGGGCCGTCCGCGCGAGGCGACGAGCGGACTCGACGCCGCCGTCCACCACCCCGCCCGAGGCATCTGGCGCTGGACCCCACTGCTCTTCGGGCCGTGGCTCGCCCGGGCGCGCGCGGCCGCTGGCGACACCGCCGGGGCGCGCGCCGCAGTCGCCGAGGCGAGCGCGTGCGCGCGGCGATGGGACTCCCCACGCTATCGCGGCATGGCGCTCGCCTTGGACGGTGCACTACTCGCCGGCGACGAGGGCATCGCCCGGCTGCGCCAAGGGGTGCGCGTGCTCGAGAGCTCGGTGGCGCGACTGGAGCACGCGCGGGCTCTGGTCGATCTCGGCGCGGCCCTACGGCGGGCGAACCGCCGTTCGGAGGCGCGTGCGAGCCTCCGCGAGGGGATGGACCTCGCTGTTCGCTGCGGGTCCGACCTCCTCGTCGGGCGTGCGCACGACGAGCTGTCGGCGACCGGCGCACGACCGCGCCGGCTCGTTCTCACCGGCGTGGACTCGCTGACCCCGACGGAGCGCCGGGTCGCCGTGATGGCAGCGCGCCGGATGAGCAACCGCGAGATCGCCCAAGCGCTCTTCGTCTCGCACCGCACGGTCGAGATGCACCTCTCGCGTGCTTACCGGAAGCTCGGCATCGCCGGTCGCGACGAGCTCGCGGTAGCGCTCGCCCGCCGCTGAACTCCTGTACGCGTCCTCGTCGTGCCATGGTTCCAGGCCTAGCGGTGGATGAAGCCGAAGCGGCGGCAGTTGCGCTTGAGCCAGGCGTAGGCGGCGGGCGGGCCGAGGTCGAGCTCCGTGGCGTAGCGGTGGAGGCTCGTGCCGGGCGGCGCGACCCAACGGGGGTTCGGGTTCGCCGCCCAGAGGCGGGCCTGCTCGGCGTCGGAGCGGAAGGCGCTGTTGATCGACAGGTGGAGGCCTGCTTCGCTGCGA
>DATMJM010000026.1:0-2843 GCA_035553935.1 Solirubrobacteraceae bacterium | reverse complement strand
GTACTTGTGCGTGGGACGCGCGAAGCAGTTGTGGCTCACGACGCCGTTGGCGATGAAGTCACCCGTGCCCGTGGTGATGTCATACAGGCGCAGCGTGGTGCCGAGCGGCTCGATCGAGGCGACGCACGTTCGCCGGCCGGGCTCCAGCGCCATGCCGTCGATGTCGAGCTCGCGCCGGATCGCGGGGTCGACGAGGTGGTAGAAGCTCAGGCGCTCACGGAGCCCGCCCCGCAGCCGCACCACGAATGCGCCGATCGAGTCGGGGCCCTCGCGGACGGTCCGGAAGCCAAGCCGATGCAGGCACGCCTCGGTCCAGCGCAGGATCGTCTCGTCGGCGCTCGAGATGCGTATCGCGCCGTCGACGGAGCCCTCGGCATCGAAGATCCCGGCGAGAAATCCCTTGCGCCATTCGTCGGACGGATCCAGCGGCCAGCCGATCTTCTCTCGCACCCGCTCGCGCTGCGACCGCGCTTGCGTGCGGGTCGCGCGGTGGCGGCCCGAGCCGGCGGCGAGCGCCGGCTCACGCGTGTGGACGCCCAACGCGAAGAGGTAGCGATCGGCGCGGGCGAGCGCCTCCGCGGCGAGCGTCGCGGCGCGGGGCAAGACGGCGCAGAGGTAGCCGCGCTCGTACGCGCCCGTACGCGCGGGGCTCTCTGCGAAGCGGCCGGTCCCGAGCAGCGACGCGCCGACGGTGAGGTGGGGCTCGGCCGTGTCTCGTGTCCCGGTGACGTGCTTCCAGCCGCCCGCCGTGAGAAAGCGGTGGTCTGCGCTGGCGATCAGCTCCGTGCCGTCCTCCAGCGTCACGCGGTACGCGGGCTTGACCGTCGACCAGTGCGCGAGCACAGCCGTCCGGACGTAGCGCCTGCGGTTCTCGTGCCCGACGCTGCCGTAGATCTCGTCGCCCGCGCGCAAGCCCGCGAGGGGCCGCCGGGACCCGTCGGCCATCAGCACCGGCGCGTCGCCCGCGAGGCAATACACGCAGGCATGACTGCAACCCCTGTACGGGTTGATCGTCCAGCGAAACGGCATCGCCGACGCCTCCGGCACGCGGTTGAGCGCAGACTTCGCGTGCACCTCGTAGAAGCGCATGTCGAGCGCCTCCGGCGCGTCGAAGCGGCGCACGTGCGCAGGGTCGCGGTAGCCGGGGAGGCGCGCCGCCTCGTCCTCGTCGATCGTCAGGTTCGCCCAGCGCACGAACACATGTTCGCACAGGCGGCGGACGGTCGCTCCGGTACGGTGCGGCGATGCGAAGCGCACGCCGCCGATGAGCCGGATCGACCGCTCGACCTCGCGCGGATCGGCCCGCTGGCCGCGGTGAGCCTGCGCGAGGCGCAGGCCGCGGCGAACCTCGCGCCATGCGACCGCCACGCCGTCGGCGCACACCACCTCGCGTCAGCCGCATCCTCGCGCGACAGCGTCGACGAAGAGCACGGCCGAGCATGTCAGGGGTGATCGCGGGCGGCGCACCGGACCGCCGAGACAGGCATGGCCACGCCCACGACCACGACCACGGCCACAGCCACGGGCTCGTGCACGAGTCGATCAAGCGCTCGCGCGAGGGCCTGCGCGCGGTCGGCCTCGCGCTCGTCGTCCTCGGCGCGACGGCCGTCCTCCAGCTGCTCATCTTCGTCGCCTCGGGCAGCGTCGCGCTGCTCGCCGATCTGATCCACAACTTCGGCGACGCAGCAACCGCGATCCCCCTGGCGATCGCGTTCGCCCTGCGCAGCGCGCGCGCCGAGCGCTGGGCGGGGCTCGCCGTCGTGGTCGCGATCTTCGCCAGCGCCTGCGTTGCCGGATACGAGGCGATCGACCGCCTGCTGAACCCGCACGAGCCGCAGTACCTCACCGCGCTCGCCCTGGCGGGCATCGCCGGATTTCTCGGCAACTGGTGGGCCGCGCTGATCCGCACGCGGGCCGGACGGCGGCTGAGCAGCCCGGCGCTCGTGGCCGACGGCGCGCACGCGCGCGCCGACGCCTACGTGAGCCTCGCCGTCGTCGCGAGCGCCGCGGCCGTCGCGGCCGGCGCGGACGTGGCCGACCCGCTCATCGGCCTCGGGATCACGCTCGTGATCCTGAAGATCACGCGCGACTCCTGGGTCACCGTGCGCGGTTCAGGCCACGCGTGAGGCGCTTGCCAGCAGCGACAGCTCGCCGGTCAGCGTCTGGCTCGTGGCACCGGTGATCTGCACCGCGACGATGTCGCCCGGACGGGCGATGCCGCTGAAGTTCACGGTCTTGTTGTGGCGCGAGCGCCCGCGCAGGCGCGACGCGTCCGTGCGCGACGCGCCCTCGACGAGCACGTCGAGCTCGCGGCCGACGAAACGCTGCGCGCGGTCATCCGCGCGCCGCTGGACGACCTCGACGAGGCGCTCCATCCGCGCGATCTTCTCCTGCTGCGGCACGAGCCCCTCGGCGATCGCGCCCGCCTCGGTCCCACGCCGTGGCGAGAAGACGAACGTGAACGCGCCGTCGTAGCCGACCGCCTCGCAGACCTCGAGCGTCTGCGCGAAGTCCTCCTCGGTCTCCCCCGGGAAGCCGACGATGACGTCGGTCGTGATCGCCGCGTCCGGCACGTGCTCGCGGATCAGCGCGACGCGGTCGAGATAGCGCTGGCGGGTGTACGTGCGCCGCATCGCCTTGAGGATCCGCGACGAGCCGGACTGCAGCGGCAGGTGGACGTGCTCGCAGACCGAAGCCAGCTCGGCGTGCGCGCGGACGACGTCCTCCTTCATGTCCGACGGGTGCGGGCTGGTGTAGCGGACGCGCTCGATGCCGTCGATCGCGTCGATCGCGTGCAGCAGCTCCGCGAACGACGCGATCGACGGCATCGAGCGCGTCCGCTA
>DATMJM010000025.1:0-8290 GCA_035553935.1 Solirubrobacteraceae bacterium | reverse complement strand
GATCGCCGGCCTCGGCCAGATCCTCTTCACCGCGCTCGTCGGGCTCGCGATCGTGCTGGCCCTCGGCATCGGTCTGACGCCCGCGCTCTACGTCGCGATCGCGCTGACGTTCTCGAGCACGATCATCATCGTCAAGCTCCTGTCGGACACGCGCGAGATCGACGATCTGCACGGCCGCATCGCGGTCGGCATCCTGATCGTCCAGGACATCGTCGTCGTGCTCGTGATGATCACGCTGACGGCCGTCGGCGCCGGCGAGGACGACGGCGACATGCTCAGCGAGATCGTGCTCGTGGTGCTCAAGGGCACGCTGCTGCTCGGCGGCCTGGCGGTGCTGATGCGCTACGCGCTGACGCCGGTGCTGCACCGCCTCGCGCACTCGCCCGAGCTGCTCGTCCTCGCGGCGATCGCCTGGGGCGTCGGCCTCGCGGCCGGCGGCGATATGCTCGGCTTCTCGCAGGAGGTCGGCGCGTTCCTCGGCGGCGTCGCGCTGGCATCCACTCCGTACCGCGAGGCGATCGCCGCCCGGCTGGTCCCGCTGCGCGACTTCCTGCTGCTGTTCTTCTTCCTCGATCTCGGCTCCGGCATCGACCTAGGCGGGCTCGGCGACCAGCTCGCCACCGCACTCGCGCTGTCGGCCTTCGTCCTCGTCGGCAAGCCGCTGATCGTGATGGCGATCATGGGCCGCCTGGGCTATCGCGCGCGCGTCGGGTTTCTGGCGGGCGTGTCGCTCAGCCAGATCAGCGAGTTCTCGCTGATCCTCGGCGCGCTCGGCGTCGGCCTCGGGCACATCGACGACGAGGCGCTGGCGCTGATCACGGCAGTCGGCCTGATCACGATCTCGGCATCGACGTACGCCATCCTCTACTCGCACGCGCTGTACGCCCGGCTCGCCCCGGCGCTGCGGATCTTCGAGCGCTCACGGGCGGCGTTCGCCGGCGAGCAGGACGGCGACGACGGCGAGCCCGTCGAGATCATCATCTGCGGCGGCGGGCGCTACGGCGGCCGGCTGGCGCGCGCGCTCGCCGAACAGGGCCGCCGCGTGCTGATCGTCGACTTCGACCCGCGTGCGGTGGAGGCGTGGCGAGCGCAGGGCCATCCCGCGATGTACGGCGACATAGAGGACCCCGCGCTGGCCCGCGCGCTGCCGCTCGGCGAGGCGCGGTGGATCGTGAGCGCGGTTCCGCGGCTGGACGCGAACCTCGCGCTGCTGCACACGCTCGCGCACTACGGCTACCGCGGGCAGACGGCGCTGACGACGCACCACGACGACGAGGCGACGGTGCTGCGCGAGCGCGGCGCGGACGCGGTGCTCTCGCCGTTCGCCGACGCGGTGCGCGACGCGGTCGGCCTGTTCGACGCGGCTCCGGCAGCACCGCGCTGACCGCGGCGCGCCATCAGCGCAGCAGGCGCGGCAGCAGCTCGTCGCGCACGAGCGCGTCGACGGCGTCGCGGCGGAACGGAGCGATCGCGGCCGCCGCCCGGTCGGCGTAGCCGGCCGCCGCGTCGTCGAGGGCGAGGCGCAGCGCGCGGGCGAGCGCCTCCGCGTCGTCGCCGCGCTCGACGACGAGCCGCGCGTCGAGCGCGCGCGCGAGCGGGAGCGCCGCGTACGGTCCCGGCGCGGCCGTCGTGACGAGCACGCAGCCGTCCGCGAGCGCCTCGAGCTGGGCGATCCCGTAGTCCTCGCGCCGCGGCGCGGCGACGAAGACGCGCGCGCGCCGCAGCAGCGCGCGGTAGTCGGCGGCCGCCAGCCGGCCGGCGACGCGCACCCCCGGCGCCTCGATCCGCAGCTCGGCGCCGGCGACGACGAGCTGCTCGCCTTCGCTGCGCGCGCGATCCCAGGCGGCGAGCACGCGGTCCAGGCCCTTCTTGTGCGGGTTGGCGGCGTACGTGATCGCCGCGACATCGCGAGCCGCGCCCGCCGCCGGCGCGGAGCGCTCGACGGGGATTGGCACGACGATCGCCTCCGCGTGCGGCCGCGGCGTCTCGGCGATCGTGCCCGGGTCGACGGCCACGAGCAGCGGCGCCGCTGCCAGTCGGCGGCGCTCCAGCGGGCGCTGCCATGCGCCGTGGCGGCCGGGCCGGTTGGCTGCCGCGGGCGCGTCGTAGCGGATGGCGCCGGGGCGCGGCCACAGCAGCGCGGCGGTGACGCTCGAGTAGACGATCGCCCGAGGATCGTGCGCGGCGATGCCCGCGCGCGCGGCGGCGCGCGCGGCGCGCGCCCAGCCGAGATCCGTCAGGGCGTACGTGCGCACCGCTCGCGGCGCGTTCGCGGCAGCGATCTCCACGATGGCGCCGGCGCGCCGCAGCGCGCCGGCGAGCTCGGCGTCGGACGCGCGCAGCCCGGCGGTCGATCCGAGCGAGACGATGAGGACGTCGGCCGCGGCCATCGGCCTGCCATCCTGCCAGCAGCGATGACCGGCACGCTCATCAACGTCGGCGCGGTGCTGGCCGGCACCGCCGTCGGCGTCGCCGCCGGTCGACGGCTTCCGGGAGGGCTGCGGCAGCGCGTGCTCGCAGGGCTCGGGCTCGTGACCGCCGTCATCGGCGTCGACCTCGCGCTCGCCTGGCGCGAAACGAGCGCGCTCTACGTGCTCGGCGCGATCCTGCTCGGCGGCCTCGTCGGCGAGGCCGTTGGCATCGAGGCGCGCCTGAGCAGGCTTGGCGACCGCCTCCAGCGCAGGGTCACGCGCTCGCGCGACGCGGCGCGGACCGGGTGGGGCGAGTCCCGCGTCAGCGAGGCGTTCTTCACGGCGAGCCTGCTGTTCTGCGTCGGCCCGCTGA
Source organism: Solirubrobacteraceae bacterium (assembly GCA_035553935.1). GTDB lineage: Bacteria > Actinomycetota > Thermoleophilia > Solirubrobacterales > Solirubrobacteraceae > CADCVQ01. The sequence goes on along the minus strand of DATMJM010000025.1, from coordinate 5,506 downwards.
CGGTCGTCGGCTCGTTCGAGGACGGGCTGAACGGCAACGTCGAGCCGCTGGCGACGAAGTCCCTGCTCGACGGCTTCGCCTCGATCGCGCTCGCCTCCACGCTCGGCGCGGGCGTCGCGTTCGCGGCCGTGACGGTGCTCCTCGTGCAGGGTGCGCTGACGCTCGGCGCGGGCCTGTTCGAGGACGTCCTGCGCGGCGAGGCGCTCAGCGCGATGACCTCGACCGGCGGCGTGCTGATCATCGGGATCTCGCTGAAGCTGCTCGAGCTCAAAGACGTCAAGGTCGGCAACTTCCTGCCGGCACTCGTGATCGCCCCGGCGCTCGTCGGTCTCGTCGGGCTGCTGTGACGCCGCGGGTCAGCGCGCGGCGCCGTTGGCCGAGACGAGGTCGCGCCGGAAGCCGGGCGCGCGGACGAGCTTGATCGGCTTCAGCGGCGACGTCGGCTCGACGTAGAAGGCGACCCCGTCGCGCTCCTCGATCGCCGTCACGGCCGCCTCCTGCCGGCGCCACGCGAGTGCGCCGATGATCGCGAAGCCGCACGCGATCGCCGGCACCTGCGGGACGAACAGCCCGAGGCCCAGCGCGAGGACCGTCGAGACCAGCAGCGGCCACATGCGGTTGAGCAGCAGGCTGCTCGGCCGCTGCTCGGGCAGCGACGTGCTGGACTTCGCCGAGGCCAGCAGCCGCGCGATCGGCGAGTTGGTCTCGGCCTTGCGGCCCAGCCACACGCCGATCGTGCCGGCCGTGATCCACCAGCCGATGGTGAACGCGACGAGCACCGTGTCGTCCGCTGTCGTGGGCGATAGCACCGTCAGCGTCGCGAGCACGGTGGCGGAGCCGGCGCACAGCAGGACGGCGGCGCGCAGGAAGTCGACGAAGCGCACCTGCCGGCGCCTCGCTAGCTCGCCAGTGCCATGAGCAGCCCCCGCACGCCGAGCGGGCCGTCGACCAGCACGTCGGCCTGCTCCTCGAGCTTGGGCGGCGTCTCGTCGGAGCGCACGCCGACGCACACCGCCGCGCCGAGCCGCCCCTCCTCGACGAGCTCGCGCAGGCCCTCGAACGCGTCGAGGTCGGTCCTGTCGTCGCCGACGTACAGGCCCGCCGCGAGGTCGCGCCCGTCGAGCAGGCGCCGCACGCCGCGACCCTTGTCGATCGCGACCGGCGGGCGGACCTCGAGCACCTTGCGGCCCCAGTGGATCGCCAACCCCTCGTCCTGCGCGCGTTCGGCGATCTCGCGCACCGCCTGCTCGGCGGCGTGCTCGTCCGGCGCGCCGCGCCAGTGGAAGGCCTTGATCGTCCGCTTGTCCTCCGACCGCACGCGCAGGCGTTGCACCTCGGGCGTGTAGACCGCTTCGGCGAACGCTCGCACCTGCGGCTCGTACCGGGCGATCTCGGGGTCGAGCTCGACATCGGTGCCGCCCGCCGCCAGCAGCTCGGACCCGTGGTTGCCGAGGTAGGCGATCGAGCCGAGCGAGACCATCTGGCGCGCGGTGCTCGACCGCCGGCCGCTGATGCAGCCGACGACGGCGTAGCGGTTGGCGACCGCGATGAGCTGGGTCCGCGTCGGCTCCGGGACGTGCGCGTCGTCGGCGTGGCGGACGATCGGCGCGAGCGTGCCGTCGATGTCGAGCAGGATCGCCGCGCGCGTGGGATCCGCGCGCACGGGCTGGAGTGCCTCGACGAGCGTGGCGGCTACGGACATGGCTTTTAGTATGCCGCGCATGCCACCGCGCCGAACGCTCAGGCTGGTGGCGATCGGCACCGCGGCGGGATTGTTCAGCGGATTGTTCGGAGTCGGCGGAGGCGTGCTGATCGTGCCGCTGCTCGTGCTGTGGCTCGGCTTCGGCCAGCGCATGGCGACGGGGACCTCGCTGGCGGCGATCGTCGTCATCGCGGCGGTCGCGGCCGCGACACACGGCGCGTATGGCAACGTCCACGTGCAGGAGGGCGTGCTCGTGGGGCTGCCGGCGGTCGCGGGCGTCCTGATCGGGACCGAGCTGCAGCAGCGCATCTCGACGAAGGCGCTCTCGCTCATCTTCGCTGCGCTACTCGCGGTCGTCGCGGTTGACCTGCTCGTGCCCGGATGATCGAGGCGCTGCTCATCGGCCTGCTGGCGGGCATGGTTGCAGGCCTGCTCGGCGTCGGCGGCGGCGCGCTGTTCGTGCCCGCCCTGACGATCGGCCTCGGGCTGAGCCAGCTCGAGGCGGAGGCGACGTCGCTGCTGGCGATCATCCCCGTCGCGCTCGTCGGGGCGATCCGCCAGCGCGGTCACGGCAACGTCGACCTGCGCACCGGCGGGGCGATCGGCGCGATCGGGGCGGCGGGCGCCGTGCTGGGTGCGGCGATCGCGAACGCGGTCCCGCAGCGCGCGCTCGAGATCGGGTTCGCGCTGTTCATGCTGCTCGTCGCCGCGCAGCTCGTACGCCGCGCGCTGGCGCCGCAGCGCGCGCCGGGGTCCTAGCAGGCCCGAGCGCTACGGCAGGCCGTGCTCGAGGGCGCCCTTGACCGCTGAGTCGAGGGCGTTGAGGCGGTGCAGCGCGAGCGCCTCCGCCGACCCGAAGCGCCGGCCGGGGGCGGCGTCGGGGCCGTGATGGCACAGCACGCAGTGCTCGAGCGCGAGGCGGCGGTCTTGGCCGAGCGCCGGCACGCGCGCGGCCCGCTCGCGCAGCAGCGCCAGGCCGAGCTCGACGTGCCCGAGCAGCCGGCCCGCCTCTGTCAGGCCGATCTCGGCGCCGTAGGTGAACTCGCGCGTGCGGCCGAGGTCGTGGACGAGCGCCGCGGTCATCAGCAGGTCGCTGTCCAGGCGCGGGTGCAGCACGCACGTCTCCGTGACGAGCGTGCCGACGGCGACCGTGTGCTCGAGCAGGCCGCCGAGGTAGGCGTGGTGGCCGTTGCGCGTGCACGGCGCGCGGCGCCACTCGGCGCGCAGCGCCGCATCGACCAAGAGGTGGTCGAGCAGGGCCTTCAGCCCGGCGTCGTGGACCTCGCGCGCGAGGTGCTCGAGGAAGCCGTCGAGCTCGTCCAGGTCGCGGTAGGCGACGGGCAGGAACGCGGCGGGATCGGCCTCCCCCTCGCGGGCGCGGCCGATCGAGCGCAGCTCGACCTGCAGCTCGTCGCGGAAGCGCTCCACGCGGCCGGCGACCCGCACGAGGTCGCCGCGCTCGAAGCGCCCCGACAGGACGTCGGCGTCGCGGAAGGCGCGGCCCTGGACGGCACCCGTCCGATCGCGCAGCTCGACCGCCAGGTACGGGGTCCCGGCGCGCGACAGCAGCCGGTCCTTGCGCGTGCAGGCGAAGATCGCGTCGACCTCCTGGCCCTGGCGGAGGGTGGCAATCGTCATCGGCCCATGATGTACCTTCAGTCGGATGCAGCCCCTGATCTGGGAGAGCCGTCCCGACGGACTGCGCGCCCCGGCGATGATCGCGGCGTTCAGCGGCTGGAACGATGCCGGCGACGCCGCCTCCGCGGCGCTGACGTTCATCGGCGAGTCGCTCGGCGCCAAGCGCTTCGCACGGCTCGATCCCGAGGAGTTCTACGACTTCCAGGCCACGCGCCCGCACATCGGCTTCACGGAGGACCGCAAGCGCGAGGTCACGTGGCCCGGCATCGAGATCCTCGCCGCGCGCGTGCCGCGCGCCCCGCGCGACCTCATCCTCGTGCAGGGCCCGGAGCCGTCGATGCGCTGGCGCTCGTTCACCCGGCACCTCGTCGACCTCGCCGAAGCGCTCGACACGCAGCTCGTCGTCACGATGGGCGCGCTGCTCGCCGACGTCCCCCACAGCCATCCCGTCTCGATCACCGGCCTGGCCTCCGACGACGCGCTCGTCGAGAAGATCGCGCTGCGCGAGACGACCTACGAGGGGCCGACGGGAATCGTCGGCGTCCTGCACGCCGCATGCATCGACGCCGGCCTGCCGTCGGCCAGCCTGTGGGCCGCCGTTCCGCATTACGTGGCCGCCGCGCCGAATCCGAAGGCCGCGCTCGCGCTCGTGCGCAAGGTCGAGACGCTCGTCGCCGTGACGGTCGACGCCAGCGAGCTCGAGAGCGCGACGGAGGACTACGAGCGCCAGGTCGGCCAGGCCGTCCAGTCCGATCCCGACGTGCAGGCCTTCGTCGAGCGCCTGGAGCAGGCGGCCGAGCGCGACACCACGCCGCTCGGACCGGGCGATCTGCCGTCGGCCGACGCGCTCGCCTCGGAGTTCCAGCGCTTTCTGCGCCAGCAGGGACCCGAGCGCTGAGCCGTGGTCGAGTTGACCCCTGTATCCGGGGTCAACTCGACATTCGTCGGCGGATCGACTACCGCTCCGCAGCCGGGCATGCGATCCGGTAGTCGCACATCGAGCACACCGTGTAGGACGGCGTCGGCTCGAAATCCTGCGCGAGGATGCCGCCGGCCACCTCTTCGACGGTGTCGGCGATCCAGTCGGGGTCGATCTCGGAGCTCGGGACGCGCACCTTCTCGTCGTCGAGCACGTACAGGTAGGCCTGCTGCGTCGCATCCAGATCCCACGCCTCCCGCGCGCCGACGGCGTACAGCGAGAGCTGGACGTCCTCCCGCAACGCTGCGGCCGAGCGCGGCCGGCCGGTCTTGTAGTCGATGAGCTCGTGGCCGCCGCCGGGCAGCCTGTCGACGCGGTCGACGCGGCCGCGCAGCGTGTGGGCGCCGATCTTGAACGCGAAAGCGCGCTCGAACCACACCGGCTCCACGGGCTCCTCGGCGATGCGCTGGCAGTAGCGCCGCAGCGCGGCGGCCGCCTTCGCGTGCAGCTGGCGCTCCTCGTCGGAGTCGCCGAAGCCCCCGCGCCGCCAGCCGAAGTCCAGCAGCCCCATCATCTCGTCGAGCGACTCGACGGCGAGCTGGTGGTAGCGCTCGAGTACCTGGTGGACGAGGATCCCGAAGCGCTGGTTGAGCGTCGGCTCCTGGGGCACCCGCAGGACGCGCGCGAACTTGTAGCGCAACGGGCAGCCGCGGTAGGTCTCGATGTCGGACGCCGAGAGCATCAGCCCGTCGCCGCGGCGCGGCAGGAAGACCTCGAGCGACGGCTCGCTGCGCGCCGCCCGCGCCGCCGCCCGCGCGCGGTCGTCGCGCTCGGCGTCGAGCAGCAGGTCGTCCAGCGGCGACGTCGCGAGCACCTCGCGCTGCAGCGGCGACAGCGCAGCTCCCAGCCGCTGGTTGACGGGCCCGAGCGCGTCGGCGAGCGACTGGCCGGCGGGGCGCTCGATCAGCGCGGCGAGCTTGACGAGCTCGAGGTAGCGCGCGATCGCATGCGTCACGTCGAGGTCGGTGTCCAGCCGCAGCTCGCCCAGCCCCTTGCCGACGCGCGCGACATCGCCGAGCAACTCGTCGCGCAGCGCCTGGAACGTCGCGTGCAGCGCCTCCTCGGGCCCGAACAGCTCCTCCTCGAGCACCTCCCACTCGGTCGCGACCGCCAGACGCGCCTCCTCGGCGAACGGCGACGGCGGCTGGGCGACGCCGCTCGGCGACAGCGCCGGACGCGAGCTCGAC
>DATMJM010000024.1:0-3032 GCA_035553935.1 Solirubrobacteraceae bacterium | reverse complement strand
GGCGGGGAGCCTCCGCTCACCGCCTGTGTCGAAGAGCTGATCGGCCATGCGCCAAGTATCACGCGGCGCGCGGGTCGATCGCTGAGCGGCGGTTATCGCCGCGTGTCATGACGTCGGCCGGGTCGTCCTTCGGGCCGGCCGATCGACTACGGCCTCGTCGCGCTGAGGACGGCGGCCCGAGCGCTGCCGGCCTCGACCGCCGCGCGCGCAACAGCTGGGGGTTCGCGGCGGTGGTGGGCACCGTCAACGCCTCGGCGACCATCCGGTCGCGTCGGAAGTCGCCCGCGGCCCGCTCGGTGCGACCTGTGCGATGACCGACCTACGAGGCGCCGCGAGACTCCTGACCGATCGACGCCGGCCCTTGCGCCGGGCGGCGGCGACCTGCGACACGACCGCCATACCGCGGCTATGGTCGAGCCGATGAAGCGCGGACTCATCCTGGCCGGCCTTGCCGCGATCGTCCTCGCCGCCGTCGGGCTGGTGTCCTGCGGCGGCGACAAGGCCGCCAGCACGGGCGATCCCATCGCCGGTAAGCGGCTGTTCGCCGAGCAGGGCTGCGACGGCTGCCACACGTTCAAGGCCGCCGGCTCGAACGGCACGGACGGCCCCGACCTCGACGAGCTCGCCCCGAGCCCCTCGCGCGTGCTCGCCCAGCTGCGCAGGCCGGGCGGCATCATGCCGAGCTTCGCGAACAAGATCAGCGAGCAGGAGAAGGCGGACCTGGCGGCGTTCGTGGGCGCCGGCAACGCCTCGGGCAAGGCCGTCGCCAAGCCGTTCGCGCCCGACGACAAGCGCCTCGCCGACTGCACCGACAACAACGCCGAATGCCTCGAGCAGGCCTTCGGCAACCTCGTCTACGACGAGGGGCCAAAGCCGGCGCTCGCGCGGCTGCAGTCGATGATGACCACGAACGCGACGGTCGCGGCCGACTGCCACCGCATCGCCCATCGGATGGGCTCGGCGGCGCTGGCGCGCTACAAGGACGAGGTGGCGCCGGCGTTCATCGCGGGCAGCGCGGTCTGCGCGTCGGGCTACTACCACGGGATCATCGAGCGCGCGTTCCTCGGGCAGCCGACGGACAAGCTCTCGATCGTCGCCCGCCAGCTGTGCAGCGACCCGAAGATCACCGAGCAGCGCTTCCTCGCCTACCAGTGCATCCACGGGCTCGGCCACGGGCTGATGATCTACACCGGCTACGACCTGCCGGGCTCGCTGCGCACCTGCGACGACCTGCGCAACGGCTTTGACCGCGTCTCGTGCAGCGGCGGCGTCTTCATGGAGAACTTCAACTCGTCCTACGGCGTCACGTCGAAGTACCTGCGCAAGAGCGATCCGCTCTACCCCTGCAACAGCGTCGCCGAGCGCCACAAGCTCTACTGCTACCTGCTGGTGACGGCGAATATCCTGCGCGTCGAGAACTACGACCAGGCGAAGACCGCCGACGCCTGCCGGCGCAGCGAGAAGGAGTGGGTGCGCACGTGCTTCGAGTCCTTCGGGCGCGACGTCTCGGGGCTGGCGGGCAAGGACGCCGGCCAGGCGCTGGCGAGCTGCCGCCTGGCCAAGCAGAACGAGCGCGACTGCCTCTACGGCGCCGCGCGCGAGATCGTCAACGCCGACGCGGCCGGCGAGCGCGGCGGGCGCTTCTGCGCGCGCGCCCCGGCCCGTCTCCGCGGCCACTGCTACGAGGGCGTCGGATCGGTGCTCGCGTCGCTCGAGCCGACGCCGGCCGCGCTGCGCTCGACGTGCCGCGAGGTCAGCGGGCGGCACGCACGCAGCTGCCTGCGCGGCGCGGGCCTGGTGTCCTAGATGCCCGTCGCAGATGGGGTCGACACCTGATCGAGACGCCGACGAGCGGCCATTAGCATGAAGCCGATGGCGTCGGGAGACCTTCAGCTGGACAGCACCGCGCTGCTGCAGCGGCTGATCCGCTGCAACACCGTCAACCCGCCGGGCGACGAGCGCCTGCTGCAGGAGGGGCTGGCGGCGGATCTGCGCGCGGGCGGATTCGAGGTGGAGCTCCTCGGCGCGGTGCCGGAGCGGCCCAACCTCGTCGCGCGCCTGCGCGGTGCCGCCGAGGGACCGGTGCTGTGCCTGCTGTCGCACGTCGACACGGTGCTCGCGACGCCGGAGGACTGGACCCACGGTCCCTGGTCGGGCGATCTCGCCGACGGCTTCGTCTGGGGCCGCGGCGCGCTGGACATGAAGTCCCAGACGGCGGCCGAGGTCACGGCGGCACTGTCACTGGCGCGCGCGGGCTGGCGGCCGGCGCGCGGCGATCTGCTCGTCGTGGTGGTCGTCGACGAGGAGGTCGGCGGCGAGCTGGGCGCGATGTGGCTGTGCGAGCACCATCCGGACCTCGTGCGCTGCGACTACCTCATCAACGAGGGCGCGGGCGCCGTCATCCCCTACGAGGGCGAGCGCCTGTACGGCGTCTGCGTCGCCGAGAAGGGCGTCTTCCGCTTCCGCGTCACGACCGACGGAGTCGCCGGCCACGCGTCGATACCGAAGATCGGCGACAACGCGCTGCTGAAGATGGCGCCGCTGCTGACGGCGATGGCCGAGCGCCAGCCCGGCTACGACCTCACAGAGGGCCCGCGCGCGCTGCTCGAGGGCCTCGGATTCGAGGTCAACGGTGGGGCCGGCTCGGTGGAGTCGGCGGTCGAGCGCCTGCACGCGACGGACCCCGGCCTGGCGCTGCTCGTCGAGCCGATGCTCGGCGTGACGCTCGCGCCGACGCGCATCTGGGGCTCCGAGAAGATCAACGTCATCCCGGCGACGGCCGAGCTGCGCGTCGACTGCCGCGTGCCGCCCGGCCTCGGCGAGCGGCACGCGCTCGCGCGCATCCGCGAGGTGCTCGGCGAGGACGGCTATCGCCTCGAATTCACCGAGCAGGTCGTCGGCAACGCGTCGCCCGTCGGCTCGCCGCTGATGGACGCGATCGAGGGATGGCTGCGCGTAAACGACCCCGGCGCGCGCGTTGTTCCGACGATCCTGCCGGGCTTCACGGACTCGCGCACGTTTCGCGACGCCTT
>DATMJM010000023.1:0-7117 GCA_035553935.1 Solirubrobacteraceae bacterium | reverse complement strand
GGCGGCGCTGCATGGCCGAGGGCGTCGCTCCGCGGCCGTATCACGAGACGGAGTTCTGGCACCCCGACACCCTGCCCGGCAAGCGCGGCTTCGACCTCGCCCGCGAGGCGCTCGGCAGCGCCGTCGAGCCGATCGTCGCCGACTTCATGACGTGCGACCTCGACGCCATCGGGCGCTGGGACGTCGTGCTGTACCTCGGCGTGCTGTACCACATGGAGGAGCCGCTGACGGCGCTGCGGCGGGTGGCCGCGGTGACCGGCGAGCTCGCCGTCGTCGAGACCGAGGCGATCGCCGTCCCCGGACTCGAGCACGACGCGCTGTGGCGCTTCTTTCCGAGCGCCGAGCTCAACGGCGACGTCTCGAACTGGTGGGCGCCGAACGCGACCGCGCTGCTGGGCGCGCTGCGGGCCGCGGGGTTCGCCTCGGCTCGGCCGATCCACGGTCCACCCGCCGAGCTGCTCGGCGCCCCCGGCGGGCCGCACCACTACCGGCTGACCGCGCAGGCGCGGAGGTAGCGCCCGACGGCCGCACCTCGATCTCGGCCCGCGCGCCGCGATCGAACCAGCGCACGCGCCCCCGGACGAGGTCGACCCCCGATCGTGCGCGCGGGGTGGCGTGGGCACGAGCGCGGGCGAGGCACAGGCGCGGCGTGCATGCACTCGGCATGCTACCTTCCAACCAGCATGAAACTTCTGCAGGTGCGCAACATCCCTGACGATCTGCACCGCGCGCTGAAAGAGCGCGCCGCGCGCGAGGGAACGACGATGTCCGACCTCGTCCTGCGCGAGCTGCCGCGCCTCGCCCACAAGCCGTCACCCGAGCAGGTCCTGGCTCGAATCCGGCGCGGCTCGCCTGTCGGCGGCGCTCCCGCGGCGGATCTCATCGCTGACGAGCGCCACCGGCGCTGATGCTGGTCGTCGACGCGAGTGCGATCGCCGAGCTGCTGCTCGTGCGGCCCGCAGCCGCAGACGTCGAGCGCCATATGGCGGCGCACCAGTACGCGCTGCACGCTCCCCATCTGCTCGACGTCGAGGTGCTCAGCGCGCTGCGACGAGTCGTGGCGGCGGGCGATGCATCTCCGCAGCGCGCGGGCGAAGCCATCAGGAACCTGCTCGACCTGCCGGTCGAGCGCTACCCGCACGACATCCTCGTGGACAGGATCTGGGAGCTGCGCGGCAACTTCTCGTCCTATGACGCCGCGTACCTGGCGCTCGCAGAGGCGCTGACCGAAACGGGCGCGCCGCTGCTCACCGCAGACGTCCGTCTCGCGCGAGCAGCCCAAGCGCACACGGGCGTCGACGTCCTCGTCGCGGGCTGAGCCGGCCAGTGGTGCGCCGTGGCGAGAGCGCGCGGCGTGCCTGCGTCTACACGGCCGACGTCCGCGTCGCCCGCGCGCTGCCCGCCGGGGCGCGCACCTCGATCTCGGCCCGCACGCCGCGCTCGAACCAGCGCACGCCCTCGTGGACGAGGTCGATCTCGATCGTGCGCGCGCCGGCCGGCGACGGCCCGAGCACCTCGAGCGGGACGACGGCGCGCGCGCCCGGCGCCAGCGGCGCCGGCAGGCCCGTCCGCGCGCCCTCCTCCAGCGGCTCGCCGGACGCGCCGAGCCAGCGGTAGGCGAGGCGGACCTGCGGCAGCGCGTCCATCCCGCCGGGCCAGTGCGCGCTGCCGCGGTTGTGGACCTGGACGTCGAACGTGCGCCACTCGCCGCTGACCAGGCGCAGGTCGTCGTCGAGCAGGACGAGGCGCGCGTCGTAGGCGTCGGCGCCGAGCGTGCGCCCCTCGCTCAGGCGCCAGATCTCCGCGACCGTCGCCGCGCCGACGGCGCCGGGCGCGGCGCGGCGCAGCGCCGCCGGGAGCTCGGCGGCTTCACCGGCGCCGAGGAACGCGCGGACGGCCGCCGCGTCCTGCGCCGGGACGGGCGCGAGCCGCAGGTCCGAGCGCCGCTCGGGCAGGTAGTAGACCTCGTTGAGCGACATGCCGTCGATGACGAAGCCGGGCAGCTCGCGCTCGTACTCGACGTGCTTGCGGGCGCGGCCGGCGACGTCGGTCAGCAGCAGGTCGGCGTGGTACAGCGGCGCGCGCAGGTAGCGGCTCGGCCCGAGCACCCGCACGGTGCAGTGCAGCAGCGCCGGAAAGCGCAGCAGCGCCGGGTCGTTGCGCAGCAGGCGCAGCGCGTAGTCCGGTCGCCACGGCCACTGCGCGAGCCAGCGGTCCCCGTCCGGATACAGCCAGCGGCGCGGCACCCACGCGTGCGTGACGTCGCCGGCGGCGATCGTCTCTGCGACCTCGGCCGCGAGTCCCGGCGCCGGCACCTCGTCGAGGTCGAGCTGCAGGATCCAGCGGCCCGCGCACTGCTCGCGCATCCACGCGTACATCAGCGCGAAGTTGCCGGGAAACGGCACGAGCACGACGCGGTCGGCGATCTGGCGGTAGCCGTCGACCCAAGCCGGGTCGACGCGGTCGTCGACTGCGAGCACGATCTCCGGGCCGAGCTCGCGCAGCGGCGCGAACGCGGCGGCGACGCGTGCCGGCGGCGTGTTGACCGAGCAGCAGACCGTGAGCTCGGGCGTCACCGGCCGTCATCCTCGCGCCGCAGGCGCGCGAGCTCGGCCGCCAGCGCCTGCTGGCCGGCCGCGAGGCCGCGGACGCGCTCGTCGAGCGTCCGCAGCGCGCGCAGCAGCTCCTCGTCGACGAGGCGCTGGTGGGCGGTGTAGGGGCGCATCGCGCGCAGCGCGACCTCGCGCAGCGCTCCGCGCGCTCCGCGCGCTCCGGCGGGCGCGGGCCGCGCGCCGCGCGCCATCCGCGCGCGGACGCCCTCGAGGTCGAGCGCGGTCACGGCGCCGGCGCCGTCGAGCGGCAGCGACATGACGCGCGCCAGGCGGTCGGCCATCGCGCGGCCGGCGGCGGCCGGCGCGTGGCGCGCGAGGACGTCGGCGCGCGCCCGCTGCGCGCGCGCTCGCGCGGCACCCGGATCGGCCCGCACCGCCCGCATCTGCGCCGCGGCGTGGTCGAGATCGGGCTCGGCCCACTCCCCGCCGGCGGGATAGGGATCGCAGCCGGGGCCGATCGGCACCGGGCGCGCGTCGACGAGCAGCGCGTTGAACGCCGTCGTGAGGTCGCGCGACCCGCCGTAGTCCGTCGCGACGACCGGCGTGCCCAGCAGCATCGCCTCGGCGATCGTCAGGCCGAAGCCCTCCGAGCGGTGCAGCGAGACGTAGCAGTCAAGCGCGCGGATGAGCGCGTTCTTGTCGGGGGCGGGCAGATGCTCGTCGATGACGAGGACGCGCGGGTCGGCGGCGGCCGCGTCCAGCAGAGCGGCGTGCTGCTCGCGGCAGCGCTCGCCGCCGAGCGACTTGATCACGAGCGCGACGTCGCCGTCTGCCCCCGCGCCGGGCGGAAAGGCGCGGCCGAAGGCCTCCACGAGCCCGAGCGGGTTCTTGCGCGCGGCGACGCTGGCGTAGTCGAAGACGAAGCCGAACAAGAACGCGCCGGCGGGCAGCCCGAGCGCCTCGCGGCCGAGGCCGGACGCGACCGGCTCCGCGACCGGGAGCGCGACGTGCACGACCGGCACCGGAGCGACCGCGGCGAGCACGTCGGCGACGAAGCGCGAGCCCGCCCACACCTCGTCGACGTGGTCGAAGGCGCGCAGCCAGCGCGACGGCAGCGCGGCCACCTCCCACCACCACATGCCGATCACGTGGCGCCCTTCCAGCGCGGCCTCGCCGAGCTCGTCGACGGCGCCCGTGATGCCGTCGGGGTTGACGCAGATCAGCGTCAGCGGATGCTCGGCGGCCGCAGCCTCGATCGGCTCGGCGCGCACCGTGTCGCGGCTCGTCAGGGTCAGCGGCGCGACCGCCACGCCCGCGGCGCGCAGCGCGGCGGCGATGCCGCGCGCGGCCTCCCCCACGCCGACCGTCGCGTCGAGGTAGCCCGCGAGGTTGACGCCCAGCGGCAGGGCCGGCGCTTGCGGGGGTTCTGCCATCTGCGCCGAGGCTACCCTTCCTCCGGTGAGCGGTGCGCCCGCAGACGACGTCGCGGTCAAGGCGGCGGGCGTCTCGAAGTCCTTCCGCCTGCCGACGGAGCAGGTCTCCACGCTCAAGGAGCAGGTCCTGCACCCGACGCGGCGGCGGCGCAGCGAGACGCTGCACGCGCTGCGCGACGTGACCTTCGAGGTCGCCCGCGGCGAGGTCTTCGGGATCGTCGGGCGCAACGGCTCGGGCAAGAGCACGCTCATGAAGTGCCTCGCCGGGATCTACCGGGCGGACGCCGGCGAGATGTGGCTGCGGGGTCGGATGGCGCCGTTCATCGAGCTCGGGGTCGGCTTCAACCCAGACCTCACCGCGCACGACAACGTGCTGGTCAACGCCGTCATGCTCGGCCTCTCGCCGGAGGTCGCGCGCGAGCGCTACGGCTCGGTAATGGACTTCGCCGAGCTGCACGAGTTCGCCGAGCTGAAGCTCAAGAACTACTCCTCGGGCATGCAGGTGCGCCTCGCCTTCAGCGTCATGGTGCATGTCGACGCCGACCTGCTGCTGATCGACGAGGTGCTCGCCGTCGGGGACGCCGCCTTCCAGCAGAAGTGCTACGACGTCCTGCAGCGCGCCCGCGACGACGGGCGCACGATCCTGCTCGTCACCCACGACATGGAGCAGGTGCAGCGCTTCTGCGACCGCGCGATGCTGCTCGACCGCGGCCGCGTCGTGGCGGTCGGCGACTCGCGCGGCGTCGCGCGCCAGTACACGCAGCTGAACTTCGCGACGCCCGCCGAGCGCGAATCGATCGTCCGGACGGGATCGCCGCGCGGGCCGCAGCCGGGCCCGGCGACGATCATCGACGCCTGGGCGCAGACCCTCGCCGGCGGGCGCACGACGCTGCTCGAGCCCGGCGAGGCGAGCGGCGCGGCGATGCGCGTGCGCTTCGCGCGCGCCGTGAGCGAGCCGGTCTTCGTCTTCACGATCGTCGACGAGCATGGCCGGCGAGCGCTCGTCCTCAGCTCCGATCGCAAGCCGCACGCCACCGGCGAGCACGCCGCGGGCGACGAGATCGATGTCGCCGTCGGCTTCACGAACCACCTCGCAGCGGGTCGCTACTGGATCTCCGTGCAGGTGCTCGACCGCGGCGGCGACGACCTGCTCGCCTTCCGCGAGGACGTCTACTCGTTCGTCGTCGCCGGCGCGGGGGCGGGGGGCGGCGTGATGGACCTGCCGCACATCTTCGAGGTCATGCCCGCCCCGTCGATGCAGGAGGCGGCCAATGAGCGCTGAGGCCTACCGCGTCCGCGGGCCGACGGCCTTCGGCGACGGCGACGTGCGCCGCTTCTGGAACCTCACGCGCACGCTCGCCGCGACCGACTGGAAGGTGCGCTTCTACGGCTCGGTGCTCGGCTACGTGTGGACGCTGCTGCGGCCGCTGATGCTCTTCGGGATCGTGTACGTCGTCTTCTCGGAGGTCATCGACGCGGGCCGCGGCGTCGAGTTCTACGGCGTGATCCTGCTGCTCGCGATGATGCTGTACTTCTTCTTCTCCGAGGTCACCGGCGCCGGCGTGACCTCGATGGTCGACCGCGAGTCGCTGCTGCGCAAGGTCGGCTTCCCGCGCGCGGTCGTGCCGCTGTCGGTGGCGCTCGTGGCGGCGATGAACCTCGCCCTGAACCTCGTCGTGCTGGCGATCTTCGTCGTCGCGAGCGGCGTGCAGCCGCGCTGGACGTGGCTGTTGCTGCCGATCCCGTTCGTGCTCATCCTCGTGTTCGCGACCGGTGTGGCGATGCTGCTGAGCGCGCTGTACGTGCGCTACCGCGACGTCCGGCCGATCTGGGAGGTCGTGCTGCAGGCGACGTTCTACGCGACGCCGATCCTCTATCCGATCGAGGCCGTCATCGGGCGCTCGGAGACGCTGGCGACGATCATGCTGCTCAACCCGATCGCGGCGATCATCCAGGAGTCGCGCCACCTGCTGACCGGCGCGATGCCGCTGAGCGAGGCGCTCGGCTCCGGCGCGCTGGTCCTCGTCCCCCTTGGCATCCTCGTCGCGGTGACCTGGCTCGGGCTGCGCGTGTTCGACCGCATGGCGCCGCGCGCCGCCGAAGAGCTCTAGGCGCCGCTACCAGCGCTTCATGAGCGCACGCAGCTTGCGGTGCAGGAACGGGCCGAGCGTGCGCGAGTAGGCCGTCGTGAGGTGGCCGAAGGCGTCCCTGAAGACGCGCGCGCCGCCGATCACCGGATAGCAGTACCTGCGGTCGCAGAAGAACTCGCTCAGGTCGACGGCCGCAAAGCGCTTGGAGCGGAAGATCCTCGCCGCCGAGGCGGTGGCATCCCAGCGCAGCGCGCCGTGTCCCGCCGCGCACTCGGCGCCGGCGTGGCGCGTGCCCGTGCCCGCGACGCGCTCGACGCAGTCGAACTGCTCCTGGGTCGTCAACGGGTTGTCGCGGATCGTGACGACGTGCTTGACGCTCTTGGGCAGCGCGCGCAGCATGCGCCGCACGCCCGCCATCTTCAGCTTGTAGTTGGCGGCGCCCGAGCCGGTGAGGACGCCGTCGACCTCGAGCGGCATCGGCGAGAACTGCGAGATGAACACCGTGCTGACGTTGCGGTGGGCGCGCAGCCAGCGCAGCGCCGCGCGATACCAGGTCGTGCAGTACTCGCGCAGCCCGCCGCCGAGATCCTCGGCCGCGGCCGAGAACGGGCAGCCGGCGGTCGTGATGGAGAACCCGCGCCAGCGCTCGGCGAGGGCGACGACGTCGAGCGCCCGCCGCCAGTGCAGCGCGTGGCTGTCGCCGATCAGCGCGAAATGGCGCTTCGCCTTGGACTTCGAGACGCCGAACGCGCAGATCGGCGCCGGATCGCCCGGGACGGGGACGCAGCGCGAGCCGGCGCGGTAGTCGGCGTCGATGTCGCGCAGCGGCGGGAACACCGAGAGGGTGGGGTTCGTGCAGCGGTTGCGCACGTCGCGCGCGGCGGCGCCGAAGCACTCGGGCTCCGCCGCGCCGGTGCCGGCCGCCGCGGCGCCGGCGCTCGCGGCGAGCAGGCCGGCGGCCAGCGCGGCCGCTGCCAGGATCTTGCTCGCCACGCGCATCGGGCGGGATGCTGTCACAGCGCTCAGCGCACCACCTCCAGCC
>DATMJM010000022.1:0-4161 GCA_035553935.1 Solirubrobacteraceae bacterium | reverse complement strand
GCTTGCGCCCGGCATGTCGCGCTCGAAGCCCGACCCCGTCCGGCAATTCGGTCGCGGCCGCATGCAGCCCGTCGATTACGCGCGAGAGCGCCGCTCGATCGAGGTCAGGTGGCGTGTCGTCAGGTCCAACTTCGAAGTGCGCTAGCAAGCGGCGGGCCGTGCTTTGGCCCATTCCGCGCGGGGCGGAAAGCAGCTCGCCGAGACTGCAATCGGCCAGCGCCTCTAGCGCGTCTTCATCGATCGCTAAGCGGAGAGCCTCGGCGAGCAGTGGGAACGCGTACCGGCGCGGCTGGGCGCGCATCGCCGCCATCAGCAGATTGGGGTCGAGCGGTAGCGCGAGGACGCGAGCCCGAAGTGCCGCTGCCTCCGCCTCCGGGCGGCTGAGCCGACCCACCGCGAGGCCCGCTTGCGCGGCCTCCATACCGGCGATCACCGCTTCGGCGCGCTCGCGGAGCTCGAACGGCGCGTCCGCCTGGCCGCCGCGGACGGCGGCGACGAGTTCCCGCTGCAGGTTGGTGAGCTCGGTGTAGACCGCGTCGACGCGCCGCGCGAGTCCCGCGAGGTCTCGTCTGCCCATCGGTCGACTCTACATCCGTCCCGGGACCCCGCTTCCGAGGCTCCGCGCCCGTCTGGATCGCTGCACCACAATCGGCCCATCAGAGACGACCGGCACACAGTTCCGTGTAGGAGGCCAGTGAGCGGACGCGTCCGCTCCGCGGCCTACTCTGCCGACCATGCCCGCCGCCGCGCACGACCTCCCGTTGACCGAAGGCTTGCGGCAGGAGTACCGGCAGATGCAGGCTCGCGTGGAGCAGAGCCGCGAGCGAGCCGAACGCCTCCGGGCGCTTGCCGAACAAGCTGAGCAGCAAGCAGCCGCGGAGGAGAAGCTGCTGCGCGACTTGGCCGGCGTCCTGGGTCTCTCGCCCCAGACCAGCATCGACGACCTCGATGCCCGGCTGCGCGGTAAGCGACTGCGGGAGGTCGCGGTGCGCGTGCTGACCGACCGCCACGGCGCCGGGGAGCCGATTCATTACCGACAGTGGTACGAACTGGTGCGCGGCGAGGGCTTCGCGGTCGCGGGCAAGGACCCGCTCGCGACATTCCTCGCACAAATCGGCCGCGCGCCCGAGGTCGACGCCGTCGGCCGCCGGTCGGGGCTCTACCTCGTCCGTGCAGCGTAGTTCTCGTCTCGTCCGACGCCGTTAGCGCCGCGTTCCGCCACACGTCATCGGAGGTCGCGGCTGCGTTCCGTCCGGACGGTATGCGTTCCTACGTGCCGTGATGCGTAGATACGCGAACTACGCCCGGTGCGGACGATGATCGTGATGGCGGACTTCCTCGGCATCGACGGGGTCGCTCCGGCCGTCGCCGCCGCACTGATCGCCGCCGCGGCAACCCTGAGCGTCACGTTGTTGAAGGCGCTCGGCTGGCTGATCAGCGGACCCAGGGACCGCAGGCGCCAACTCTACGGACAGGCCTATGAGGATGCCATGGGCTGGCTGGAGATGGTCTACCGGATCCGTCGCCGCGCCAACACCGATGAGGCCGACCGTGCCCTGGTGGAGCGTTTCCACACGCTGCAGGAGCGGATCAACCACCACCGCGGCTGGCTGGGCTCAGAATCGAAGTACCTCGCCCGCAGCTACTGCCGGCTGGTCGACGCGATCAAGCGCGAAACCGAGCCGCTGATCCAGGCCGCCTGGGACGACGACGGTCGCGGGCCGCGCATCAAGACCCCGAACGACGATGGCCATCCCAACGTCGAGGACGAGAGCCTCCGCTTCCTCGCCGACGTGCGGTTGCACCTCTCGATCTGGCCCGTCCTCCCGCGGCTGTTGCTGGTCTGGCGCAGCCGCGAGAAGAAACCCAAAACCAAGACGGCGCTGCCCCCCGCTGCCAGCGCCGCCGGGAAGGGCGCATCGCCGTCATGACCCTCAACGACGACTTCGACCGGTTCCTCGAGGGGCTCCAGCTAGACACCCGCCAGGCGGAGCGCATCAACAGCGCCGAACGGACGCTGTCCGAACGGCTGCGCGAGCACTTCCACCTGCGGCCTGAGGACGCATTCCTCCAGGGCTCATATGCGAACGGCAGCGCCGTCAAGCCGCCGACGAGCGCGAACGACGGTGAATACGACGTCGACCTCGTCGTCGTCAGCGCCCAGGCAAGCGATGAACCGCCCGACGCGCTCAAAGACATGCGCGATGCCCTCACTGCAGTCGGTTATGGGGACCGCATCGAGGAAGACCCAGAGCGCGAACGTCCATGCATCAGGCTGCGTTACGCACCCGATGACGCCGGGAAGTTCCACGTCGACGTCGTGCCCGCACGAGAGACAGCCGGGGTGGCCCCGCTCGAGATTCCTCGCCCAGCCGAGGGCGTCTGGAAAGAAACTGCGCCGCAGGAGTACGCCGAGTGGTGTACCGACCAGGGTGACGAATTCCTCCGCACCGTCCAAGAGCTCAAGCGCTGGCGCGACGAGCACCAGAGCGCGCGCAAGGCGATCAAGAGCATCGTCTTGCAGGTGCTGATCTCCGAGTGCATGCCGCCCGGCGTCAGCGACGCGGAGCGCATCGCAGGCACGCTGAGAGGCATCGCCAACCGCCTCGCCGCCAATCCCGATTCACTACCGGCCGTGATGAACCCGGTGCTGCCGTCGGAGGATCTGGCAGCCACCTGGCCGATCGACGCCTACCGCGACTTCAGCAAGGTCGTCGCCGACGCCGCGGATCTCGCCGCACGAGCCCTTGCGGAGGCCGACCCGGCGACGAGCCGGGAACTCTGGCGCGAGCTGCTCGGTGATGACTTCCCCGAGAACGGCGAGGACGACGGCGGGAACGGCGGCCGCGGGTTTGTGCCGCCCCCGCCCGCGCCGGGTGGGCGCAAGACGCAGCAGAAAGCACCCAGCTCTGAGTGGGCCTGAGCTCAAGCCCTGGTACGAGCACGGCCGACGAAGCGACGAGCTCGACGCGCTGAAAGACGCCGGCTTCAAGGTTCTCGACGAACGCGTCGACGACTACGGCCGGCTGATCCTCACCTCGGAGGTGCGCTACCGAGGTGAGCCGCTGCGAGTCGATATCCAGTTCGCCGCCGACCACCCGTTCATCCCGCCGACCGTAGTGGGCGAGCGGGTGGTCATTGACCGCCACCAGCGACCCAACGACCGCAACTTCTGCCTGGACCGCGAGGATGCGCCGTGGTGGACGCCGCAGCACACGGCTGCCGACGCCCTCAAACACCTACAGGCGCTGCTGGCCGCCGACGAGGCGGGCACACTCATGGCCGACGAGGCGGACATGCCCGAACCGATCAGCGGCCAGCTGGCGTACTGGCCAAAGGACCGGGTTGTGCTGGTTCCGGACCCGCTGCTCGCCGAGACGCTCACGGGAAACGCGGGCATGCTTGAGGTCGCCCGCAGCTCCCGGCAACCCCAGCTGTGGGTAGTCACCCGCTACGTCGATGGTCGGCACCTCCACGAGCTCATCGGACAGAACGAACGATCGCGGCTCAATCTCGCGGGCAACCTCGACCGTAGGCGGGTCGATTGGCGCGCAGTCGATCTGCCAGCCGGGCGGCCTGGTGTGGAGCGAGCCCTCGAGGAGCTCGTCAGAACGGCACGTCCCGGTGCGGAGAAAGCGGCCGCCAACCCCCACCGCAAGGTCACGAAACGAGAAACCTGGGCAGCGATCACTTTCATGGAGGAGGGGCCGCGTCGCGGAGAGCGCCAACGGGCGTGGGTCTTCGCGCGGACCACCGTGACGTTCGATCCCGCGCCCCGCCGTGGCGTGCCGCTGCCGGTTCCTAGCCAGGCGCTCTCGCGTCCGGTCCGCCAGCTACGAACGAGAGCACTGCGGGGCCTCGAGCATGCCCACTTCCTTGTGATCGGGGCTGGCTCGGTGGGCGGTTTCGCCGCCCTTGACCTCGCTCGCGCCGGAGCAGGCGCCCTGGACATCGTGGACGGAGACACCTACGACATCAACAACGGGGTGCGGCACGTCCTTCCCGCCACCTACGCGGGTCGCAACAAGGCCAAGGCGGTCGCCGAATTCGCTCGGGCGTGCTCGCCTTTCACCGAAGCGCGCGGGCGCAGCTTCTCGGTCGGTGGCACAGAATCCGCGAGGAGCCAACTACATGCGCTCATTTCCGAAGCCGACGTTGTGG
>DATMJM010000021.1:0-2440 GCA_035553935.1 Solirubrobacteraceae bacterium | reverse complement strand
CGAGTCCACGGCCGCGACGATCGACGAGGTCGTCGCCGAGATCGCCGCCACCCGCATCACCGAGCGCGGCGAGACCCGCGCCGACGACCGCGTAACCGAGGCCGCGATGGAGGACAGAAAGCGCGAGGGCTACTTCTGATGGAGCCGATCAAGACGACGCGGCCGGCCGGCGGCACGGCCACGAACGGCAGCGCCCAGCCCTTCCTCTCGGCATCGACGGATCTGCTCCGCTTTGCCACCGCGGGCTCGGTCGACGACGGCAAGTCCACCTTGATCGGCCGTCTGCTCTACGACACCAAGCAGATCCTCCAGGACCAGCTCGACCATGTCGAGGAGACGAGCAGGCGCCGTGGCGACGGCTACCTCAACCTTGCGCTGCTGACCGACGGGCTGCGCGCCGAGCGCGAGCAGGGCATCACGATCGACGTCGCCTACCGCTACTTCGCCACGCCCAGACGACGCTTCATCATCGCCGACACCCCCGGCCACGTCCGCTACACGCGCAACATGGTCACCGGCGCCTCAACGGCGGACCTGTCGGTCGTGCTCGTGGACGCGCGCAAGGGCGTGCTCGAGCAGTCGAAGCGCCACGCCTTCATCTCGGCGCTGCTCGGTGTCCCCCACCTCGTCGTCTGCGTGAACAAGATGGACCTGGTCGGCTGGGACCAAGCGGTCTTCCAGCGGATCGTCGACGAGTTCACCGCCTTCTCCTCGAAGTTCGACGTGCACGACATGACCTTCATCCCCGTTTCGGCGCTCCACGGCGACAACGTCGTCGACCGCTCCGAGTCGATGCCCTGGTACGAGGGGCCACCGCTCCTCTACCACCTCGAGCATGTGCACGTGGCGAGCGACCGCAACCTCGTAGACGCGCGCTTCCCGGTCCAGTGGGTGATCCGCCCGATGACCGCCGAGCACCACGACTACCGCGGCTACGCCGGCCGGATGGCGTCGGGCACGCTGCGCCCGGGCGAGGAGGTCGTCGTGCTCCCTTCCGGCGCGCGGACGCGGATCGCCGCGATCGAGTCGCCGGAGGGTCCCGTGGACGAGGCCGTTCCTCCCATGTCGGTCGTTGTGCACCTCGATGGCGACCTCGACGTGTCACGCGGCGACATGATCTGCCGCCCGAACAACCGCCCGATCCGGGCGCGCTCGCTCGAGGCGCTCATTTGCTGGATGCACGAGCAGCCGCTGCGGGAGGGCGCGTCGCTCCGGCTGAAGCACACGACCCGCTGGACGGGCACACGGATCGAGGAGATCCGGTACCGGATCGACGTCAACACCCTTCACAGGGACGACCGGGCCAAGACACTCGAACTGAACGACATCGGCCGCGTGCGCCTCGAGACCCAGTCCCCGCTCCTGGTCGACGACTACCGCCGCAACCGCGAGACGGGGAGCTTCGTTCTCGTCGACGACGCCACGAACGCAACGGTCGCGGGCGGCATGATCGTCGAGACGCTGACGGGCGAGGCGCCGCCAGTCGCACTCGATGCACGCAGCGCGAACGTCACGTGGCAAGAGTCGGCCGTTGTGCGCGAGGACCGGTGGCAGAGGCTCGGCCACCGTGGCGGCACGATCTGGCTCACGGGCCTGTCGGGCGCCGGCAAGTCCACGCTCGGAGCGGCAATCGAAAAGCTCGCAATCGACGAAGGGCGCGCTGCCTACCTCCTCGACGGCGACAACCTCCGCCACGGGCTGAACGGCAATCTCGGCTTCGAGCCGGGCGATCGCGCCGAGAACGTCCGCCGCACGGCGCACGTCGCACAGCTCTTCGCGGACTCCGGCGCGCTAGCGATAGTGAGCCTCGTGAGCCCCTACGTGCGCGACCGCTTGGCTGCCCGCCGGCTGCACGACGAAGCGGGTCTCGACTTCATCGAGGTCTTCGTCAATACGCCGCTCGCGGTGTGTGAAGCCCGGGACCCGAAGGGCCTCTACGCGCGCGCGCGTAGAGGCGAGATCAGTGGGTTCACAGGGATCGACGACCCCTACGAGCCCTCGCCTAGCGCGGAAATCGAGCTGCTGGACGAGCCGCTCGAGCGCGCCGTCCAGCGCGTGGCGGACTTCCTCGCCGGCCGCGGCCTGATCTGAGATGGGCGAGGCGGCCGCGGCGCGTGAGTCCGCGCTGCGCGACGAGGTGGAGGCTCTCCTGCCTGCCGCGCCTGTTCGCGACGAGTGGCCGTTCGTCTCGATGGTCGTGCCGACGCACAACGGCTTGCCCCTGCTCGAGCGCCTCGCCGCCGGGCTCGTGTCCTGTACCGACTACCAGAGACTCGAGCTGGTGGTCGTGGACAACGCATCCACGGACGGGACCGTCGACTGGCTCGAGCGGGAGGAGATGCCGTTCGCGGTGACCGTCGTCGCGAACGCCCAGAACGAGTCGTTCTCAGTCGCCTGCAACCGCGGAGCGGCGGCCGCTTCCGGCGAGTTGCTGCTGTTC
>DATMJM010000020.1:0-2304 GCA_035553935.1 Solirubrobacteraceae bacterium | reverse complement strand
GCGCGACATCTACGAGGTCCCGGCGGCGGCGATCATCATGGCCGCCCACGCCGAGCTCGAGAAGCTCGTCGGCACGATCCACCAGAACCAGTTCAAGCCGGGTCTCGAGCGCCAGTGGTCCTACCTCGTCTACGCGGGACTGTGGTGGGAGCCGCTGCGCGGCGACCTCGACGCGTTCATGGACCGCGTCAACGAGCAGGTCACGGGGACGATCGGGGTGAAGCTCTACAAGGGCTCCGCGCGCGTCGTCACGCGCTCGTCGCCCAACGCCGTCTACGACCAGTCGCTCGCGTCCTTCGGCGAGTCGGGCGGGCTGTTCTCGCAGCAGGCGTCGCCGGGCTTCATCGAGCTGTGGTCGCTGCAGTCGCGGATGGCCTACCGGCTGCGCGAGCAGCTCGACGACGTCGCTCCGACCGGGGAGTCCGACGAGTCGTAGGTCGTGCGATCGACCATCCAGGTCCGGTCGGCTTCGCGGGTACAATCGCGCCATGGGTTACAAGATCCTCGGTTTCGTGGTCTGGCAGGCAGCGCGCTGGTACGCGCGCCGCCGCGTCGGCCAGATGCTTCCCTCGCGCCGGGTGGCGACGGCGGCGCTCGTCGCGAGCGCGGTGGTCGGCGTGGCCGTCGTCACGGCGAAGCGCGACGCGCTGTCGTCGTCGGGCTAGCGGTCCTTTCGCGCCACGTAGCGGCGTCATGTTCGCGCGGCCTGCGGCGCGCGCGGTCGGTCGGCGCCCGTGAACGGCGCTGACGGAGGGCTACACGCGGGGGCACCTGGCGTGACCAGCGCCGGGTCGCGCCCCTCATCGACGCCGCGCGAGCGCGGCAGCCGGTAAGGAGCGGCCACGCAAGATCGCGCCGGACGCCGACCTCCCAAATACCGGGATCGCGCCGGCGCCACGTCCGCCCTGGCACCTATCCTGATCGACCCGTGCCCGGACCCTCCTGCGCCCATCTGCACGTCCATTCCGAGTACTCCTTGCTCGACGGGGCGTGCAAGATCGACGCGCTCGCGGAGCGCGCGGCGGCGTTCGGGCAGCCGGCGCTCGGGCTCACCGACCACGGCGTGATGAACGGCGCGATCGAGCACTTCCAGGCCGCGCGCAAGCATGGCATCAAGCCGATCCTGGGCTGCGAGATCTACCTCGTCGACGACCGGTCGCAGCGCGGGCGCCACGAGCACAACCACCTCACGCTCCTGGCCGCGAGCGACGAGGGCTACCGCAACCTCGTCAAGCTCTCCAGCGCGGGCTTCCTCGACGGGCTCAACCGCGGCAAGCCGACGGTCGACCTCGACGTCATCGACCGCCACGCCGAGGGCATCATCGCGCTCACCGGCTGCCTCGCGAGCCGCTTCTGCCAGCGCCTCGTCGCCGGCCGCGGGCGCGACGCACGCGCCCACGCCGACGACCTGCTCGAGGTGTTCGGTCCCGAAGACGTGTACTTCGAGGTCCAGCGCAATGGCCTGCCCGAGCAGGACACGGCCAACGAGGGCATCGTGAGGATCGCGCGCGAGCTCGGCCGCCCGCTCGTCGGCACCGCCGACGTGCACTACCTGCGCAAGGAGGACTACCACCACCACACGGCCCTGCTGTGCGTGCAGACGAAGTCGACGCTCAAGGCGCCGAAGATGACGTTCGACACGAACGAGTTCTTCCTGAAGTCCAACGAGGAGATGGCCGCCTCGTTCGCGCCGTGGCCCGAGGCGATCGCCTCCACGCTCGAGATCGCCGAGCGCTGCAACGTCGAGATCGAGCTCGACAGGCAGCTCATCCCCGCCTACCCGACGCCGGCCGGCGAGCCCGAGGACGCCTACCTGCGCGCGCGCGTGGAGGAGGGGCTGCGGCGGCGCTACGGCGACCCGCCGCCGGCCGAGGCGCGCGAGCGGATGGAGATGGAGCTCGAGGTCATCCACCGGATGGGCTTCGACGCGTACTTCCTCATCGTCTGGGACTTCATCCGCTACGCGAAGGACAACGGCATCGCCGTCGGTCCCGGCCGCGGCTCGGCGGCCGGCTCGATCGTCGCCTACTGCCTGCAGATCACCGACGTCGACCCGCTGCGCTACGACCTGCTCTTCGAGCGCTTCCTCAACCCCGAGCGGGTGTCGATGCCGGACATCGACATCGACTTCTCCGTGCGCGGCCGCGAGCAGGTCATGCGCTACGTCGTCGAGAAGTACGGCCGCGAGTCGGTCGCGCAGATCGTGACGTTCGGCAAGATGTTCCCGCGCGCGGCGACGCGCGACGCGGCGCGCGTGCTCGAGCACGACTACGGCGTCGGCGACCGCCTCGCCAAGCTCATCCC
>DATMJM010000019.1:0-3698 GCA_035553935.1 Solirubrobacteraceae bacterium | reverse complement strand
ATGTGGACGTACGGCACGCCGAAGCCTCGCACGGCGTCGGCGAGGTCGGCGTGGTTGGAGATCACGAGGCCGATGTCGAGGTCGAGCTCGCCGCGGCCCGCGCGCCAGAGCAGGTCCAGCAGGCAATGGTCGTGGCGGCTGACCATGATCGCTGCGCGCTTCGGCAGGCCGGCCGCGGTGAACGCCCAGTCCATGCCCAGCGGTCGCGCCACGTCGGCGGCGAAGCGGCGCTCGAGGTCGTCGCGCATCGCCGACAGGCCGGCGCGGTGAAAGACCGTGCGCAGGAAGAACGAGCCGCCTTCGGGGTCCGTCGAATACTGGTCGGACTCGACGATGTTCGCGCCGTGCTCGTGCAGAAAGCGCGAGACGGCCGCGATGATGCCGGGCCGGTCGGGGCACGACACGAGCAGGCGGCCCTTATCCGGCATGCTGTTGGGGCGGGTCACGCTGGCGAATGTAGTGGGCGTACGGGCTCGCTGCACGAGCACCCAGGCGCCGGCCGGGCGGCCCCGGCGACCGATGCCGGACGCGGTCGGGCTGGTGATCTTCGTCGCGATGGCGGCGCTGCTCGTCGCCGCGCGGCGTCCGCACGAGCGGCTGCCGGCGGCGAGCAGAACGCGATGGCGCGCGACTCCTACTCGTAGCTGCATTTGCGATGGTCGCGCTCGACAGCCGGCGGCTGGCCCGTCCGTGCTGCTCGTGGGCTTCGTGCCGGTGGCGGCGCGGATCCGGGCGCTGGCCGCGGTCGCGGTGCTGCGGTCGCGCTGATCGTGCTGGGGACCCGCGGCTAGGGCGAGTGCGTGCGCGCAGATGCGCCGCGAGCTGCTGGGCGAGAGCCAACGAGGCGCTCGGCCGCCGCTGCGGCGGCCGCCGCGCTACCCCCGGACGAGCTTGCGCGCGAGCTTGCCGATCGCGACGATCGCCGGCGCCTCGGGGTCGTAGTCGATCGGCGCCACCGCGGCGCGCTCGGCACGGTGGAAGACGTCGTCGTACGGGATCGCGCCGATCACGCCGAGGTCGTGCTCGTCGGCGAACTCGTGGACGACCTCCAGCTCGCCGTCGCGCACCTTGTTGGCCAGCAGCGCGAGGTGCTGGATGCCGAGGTCGCGCGCGAGCGCCAGGATCCGCCGCCCGGACTCCAGCGACTTGAAGTACGGCTCGACGACCGCGTAGAGCACGTCGACGTGCTTGGCCGTACCGACCTTCAGGTGCTCGGTCGAGGCCTCGGTGTCGAGGATGACGATGTAGTTCTGCGAGTTCGGATGCGCTCCCACGACCGCCCGCATCGCCAGGTGGTAGCGCCCCATGCAGCCCGTGTCGGCCTTCTTGGGCTCGTGGGCGACGAGCACCGTGACGCCGTCCGGCGCCTCCATGGCGTGCGCCGCCTTGATCTGATCGATCGTCTGGGTCAGCACGAGCTGCCCGTCGCGGACCTCCACGATGTCGCTGGACATCGTCGGCAGATCGGTCATGCGCTCGGCCTCGATGCCGACCGTCAGCGGCAGGTTGGGGTTGAGGTCGTTGTCGAGCGCGAGAACGCCGTAGCCCTGCCGCGCGAGCTGCCGGGCCAGCGTCCCGGAGATCGTCGTCTTGCCTGCCCCGCCCTTGCCGGCGATTGCGAGTTTCATGTCGCGACCCTATAGCGCGGATGCACCATGCGGGCAAATCGGTCCGCCGCTACGCCACCGACTCCCGCTTCGCGGCCCGCGCCGCCTTCACCCGGCTGGTCTGGTCGAGCGCCACCTTGCGCAGCCGCACGACGTTCGGCGTGACCTCGATGCACTCGTCCTCGCGCAGGAACTCCAGCGCCTGATCGAGCGACAGCCTGCGCGGCGGCACTAGCCGGACGAGCTCGTCGGCCGTCGACGAGCGGTGGTTGGTGAGGTGCTTCTCCTTGACGGCGTTGACGTCGAGGTCGTCGGCGCGCGAGTTCTCGCCGACGATCATCCCCTCGTAGACCTCCTCGCCGGGCGCGACGAACATCGTCCCGCGCTCCTGGAGGTTGAACAGCGCGAACGACGCCACCTTCCCGCGGCGGTCGGCGACCAGAGCGCCGGTCGGCCGCGTGCGCAGCTCGCCGAACCACGGCTCCCAGCCCTCGAAGACGTGGTGCAGCAGGCCCGTGCCGCGCGTCTCAGTCAGGAACTCCGTGCGAAAGCCGATGAGCCCGCGGGCGGGGACGATCTGCTCCATCCGGACCCAGCCGGTGCCGTGGTTGACCAGCGACTCCATCCGCCCCTTGCGCAGCGCCAGCAGCTGCGTCACGACGCCGACGTACTCCTCGGGCACGTCGATCGCGACGCGCTCGACGGGCTCGTGGGTCCTGCCGTCGATCTCGCGCGTGAGCACCTGCGGCTTGCCGACGGTGAGCTCGTAGCCCTCGCGCCGCATGAGCTCGACCAGCACCGCGAGCTGCAGCTCGCCGCGACCCTGCACCTCCCACGTGTCCGGCCGTTCGGTGTCGAACACGCGCAGCGAGACGTTGCCGATCAGCTCGGCGTCGAGGCGGCTTCGCAGCTGGCGCGCGGTCAGCTTGCTGCCATCCCGGCCGCTCAGCGGCGAGGTGTTGATGCCGATCGTCACCGACAGCGACGGCTCGTCGACGGAGATGACCGGCAGCGGACGCGGGTCGGCGGCATCGGCGAGCGTCTCGCCGATCGTGATGTGCGGGATGCCGGCGATCGCGATGATCTCGCCGGGCCCGGCCTCGGCGGCATCGACGCGGTCGAGGTTCTCGGTGACGTACAGCTCGGAGATCTTCGCCTGCTCGATCGTGCCGTCGGCGCGGCACCAGGCGACCTGCTGGCCCTTGCGGATCGTCCCGTGGCGGACGCGGCACAGCGCGAGGCGGCCGACGTACGGCGACGCGTCGAGGTTCGTGACCTGCGCCTGGAGCGGATGCTCGGGGTCGTGCACGGGCGCCGGGATGTGCTCGACGAGCAGGTCCATGAGCGGCGCCAGCGACTCCTCGAGCGCCTCGGGGTCCTCCGTCGAGGCGTGGCCGGCCTTCGCGTTGCAGTAGACGATCGGAAACTCGATCTGCTCCTCGTCGGCGTCGAGGTCGAGGAAGAGCTCGTAAGCCTCGTCGACCACCTCGCCGATGCGCGCGTCGGGGCGGTCGACCTTGTTCACGACCAGCACGACGGGCAGCCGCGCCGCCAGCGCCTTTCGCAGCACGAAGCGCGTCTGGGGCAGGGGCCCCTCCGATGCGTCCACCAGCAGCAGCACGCCGTCGACCATGTGCAGGCCGCGCTCGACCTCGCCGCCGAAGTCGGCGTGCCCCGGGGTGTCGACGATGTTCAGCTTGATCCCGCCGTGGCGCACGGCCGTGTTCTTGGCGAGGATCGTGATGCCCTTCTCGCGCTCGAGGTCCATCGAGTCCATCACGCGCTCCTCGACGGCCTGGTTGGCCCGGAACGCCCCGGACTGCCAGAGCATCGCGTCGACCAGGGTGGTCTTCCCGTGGTCGACGTGCGCGACGATCGCGACGTTGCGGATGTCCTCGCGGCGGGCCAAGGCGCGGATGGTACGGCACGGCGCCTGCTCGCCGCCGGCGGGCGCGCCCTCGCGGCGACCAGCACCGGCGAGGTGACCGTGACGGGAGGCCAGGTCTCGATCGGCACGCCGGCCATCGCGACGTTGCGGATGTCCTCGCGGCGGGCCAAGGCGCGGATGGTACGGCACGGCGCCTGCTCGCC
>DATMJM010000018.1:0-6010 GCA_035553935.1 Solirubrobacteraceae bacterium | reverse complement strand
CGTCGTCGTAGGCGCCCGTTCCCTCGGCGTCCTTGTGGTCGGGGACGCCGAACAGCAGCACGGCCGGGATCCCCAGCGCGGCGGCCTCGCCGGCCTCCTCGACGGCCGACGAGATCGACAGGCGCTCGACGCCCGGCAGCGACCCGATCGGGCTGCGGGGGCCGCCCGAGGCCTGTACGAACAGCGGCAGGACGAGGTCGGCTGACGTCAGCCGCGTCTCGCGCACGAGGTCGCGCAGGACCGGCGTCGCGCGCAGCCGCCGCAGGCGGGTCGCGGGAAAGGGCATGCTCACAGCGTACCTTCGCTGCGCGTCCTTCCCCGCGGGCCACGACCTCAGCCGCGCGGGGTCGGCACCCGCTCGCTCGCCTCCGCCTGACCATGCGCAGCCGCGCCCGGCGGAGGCGGCGCCCGCTCGGCGCCGATCAGCAGCGGCGAGGTGGCGCCCCACGGCTCGAACACGAGGTGGCGCCTCAGGTAGACCACCGTCTCGCGCAGCACCGCGGCGATCGGCAGCGCCACCAACGCGCCGACCAGGCCGTAGATCTGGCCGCCGAGCAGCAGCGCGAGGATCACGAGCAGGGGGTTGAGGCGCAGCGTGCGGCCGAAGACGTTGGGCGCCACGATGTGGCCCTCGAGCTGCTGCAGCGCGACGAACAGCAGCGCGACCCAGAGCGCCATGAGCGGGTCCTGGACAAGGGCCACGAGAACCGGCGGGGTCGCCCCGAGCACGGGCCCCACGTACGGGATGAGCTCCATGACCCCGAAGAACAGGCCGAAGGCGAAGGCGTACGTGCGACCGTCGGGGAAGATCCCGAGCACGCCGAAGATCCACAGGCTCACTCCCGCCGACAGCCCCATGATCGCGCTGAACAGCAGCTGGCCGCGGACGTAGCCGAAGACCGCCCGCTGCACGCGCGTTGGATAGTCGTCCTGCGGGGTGCCGTCGCCCGCCGGCATGACCGAGCGCACGAGCGTCCCGATCCGCGGCGCGTAGATGAGCATGTAGATCGAGATGACGATCACGAGGATCACGTAGAACGACAGCTCGACGAAGCGGCGCAGCAGCTCGCCCGTCAGCGTCACGATCTCTCCGGAGCCCTTGACGATGCTGTCCTGCAGGCTCGTGAGCGCGCTCTCGTCGCCCTTGATCTTGACGTTGACCCCCTGGTCGTCGAAGAACTCCTGCACGCCGTCGAGCGCGTCGTCGGCGTCGTCGACGAGCGCGGGGACGTCGTTTGCGAACGAGGTCGCCTGCTCGGACACCGGGCCGGCGGCGAGAAAGCCGAGGAAAGGCAGCAGCGTGAAGATCGCGGCGTAGACGGCGGTCACGGCGACCGTGCGCGGGATTCGCGCGCGCTGCACGAACTCCACCAACGGGTTGAGGATGAGCGCGATCACGGCGGCGAGGAGGAACAGCAGCAGCACGACGCCGGCCGCATGGGCGACCGCGTAGAGCGCGAGCACGGCGAGCGGCAGCATCACGAGCTGCACCCAGCGCGCGACGACGACCGGTCCGGCCGCCGGCGGCGGCGGCGGCGGCGTGTCCGGGATGTCGGAGAGCTCGTCTGCCATCCCCTGCGTCAGAGTATGTCCCGTGCCTGCAGCCGCCGCGACCATCCTGTTCGTCGGCGACGTCGTCGGCTCGCTCGGCAGGCACGCGCTGCTGGGCCTGCTGCCGGCGTTGCGCGAGCGCCACGACCCGACGTTCGTGGTCGTCAACGGTGAGAACGTCGCCGGCGGACTCGGCATCACCCCGAAGATCGCGGACGAGCTGTTCGCCAACGGCGTCGACGCGATCACGCTCGGCAACCACGCCTACCACCGGCGCGAGATCTATCCCTACCTCGACTCGCACGACGCGATCGTGCGCCCGTACAACTACCTGCGCAGCCAGCCCGGCCACGGGCTGTGCGTCGTCGAGCGCGGCGGCGTGCGGCTCGGCGTCGTCAACCTCAGCGGCAACCTCTTCCTGCGCGCCGGGCGCCCGGCGTTCACCGACGTCGAGACCGCGCTCGGCGAGCTGGAGGATCGCGTCGACCACGTGCTCGTCGACTTCCACGCCGAGGCGACGAGCGAGAAGGTCGCGCTGGGCTGGTACCTCGACGGCCGCGTCACCGCCGTGCTCGGCACGCACACGCACGTGCCGACCGCCGACGGCCGGGTGCTGCCGGGCGGCACGGCGTACATCACCGACGTCGGGATGACGGGCCCGCGCGGCGGCGTCATCGGCGTGCGCAAGGAGCAGTCGATCCGCGGCTTCGTCACGCACATGACCGAGCGCTACGAGACCTCCGAGGACGATCCCTGGCTCATGGGCGTGCTCGTGCGCTGCTCGCAGCCGCTGCGGGCCGACGCGATCGAGCAGATCCTGCTGCCGGCGCGCTGAGGCGCGCGCGACGTCTGCGCCGCGCGCGGCGAGCTGCGAGCATCCTGGGCCATGCCTGTCGATCTCATCCTGGTGCGTCACGGCCGCAGCGAGGGCAACGAGGCACGCGAGCAGTCAAAGCAGGGCGACGAGAGCGGATACACCCCCGCGTTTCGCGCTCGCCGCAACCGCGAGTGGAGGCTCACCGACCTGGGCATCGCGCAGGCGCGGGCCGCCGGACGCTGGATCCGCGAGCAGATCGCGCCGACCTTCTCGCGCTACTACACGTCGGAGTACCTGCGCGCCCGGGAGACCGCTGCCCACCTGAGCATCGAGGGCGCGTGCTGGGTGCAGGACATCCTGCTCCGCGAGCGCTCGTGGGGCCGGGCGGATTTCGTGATGCCCGAGAGCGAGCGCTACGAGCTGTTCGCGGCCGAGCTGGCCGCGCGCCGCGAGGACCCCTGCTACTGGCGCCCGCCGGAGGGCGAGTCGCTGGCAGAGGTGTGCCTGCGCGTCGAGCGCGTCCTGTACCGGATCGGCCGCGACTGCCGCGACGGCAGCTGCCTGCTCTCGACGCACGAGGACGTCATGTGGGCGGCGCGGTTCATCATCGAGGGGATGACGCAGGAGCAGTGGCGCGAGCTGCTGCTGTCCGATGACCCCTGCGACAAGATCCACAACGGGCAGGTCCTGCATTACAGCCGCCGTGATCCCGAGACCGGTGCCTGCTCGGACAGCCTGGCGTGGGTGCGCTCCGTCTGCCCGTGGGACCCGCCGCGCTCGCGCGCGCGGTGGCAGCCGATCGAGCCGCCGAGCTTCACCAACGAGGAGCTGCTCTGCGCCGTGGGAAGGGTCGAGCGCCTGATCCAGGGGCCGCCCACCGATCTGGGCTAGACGATCGCGCGAGCCGCGCCAGCAGCGCGCCCAGCGCCACGAGCAGCAGGGCGTTGCGTGCCGCGACGATGACGATGGCGTCGGCCTGCTCGTTGATGAGGTCGAAGTAGCGGCTGGGGAACTCGACGTGCGTCAGCGCGATCGCGGCGGCGGTGAGGGCGGCGACGAGCCGCTGCCCCCAGACCCACGCGAGTGCCGCGAACGGCGCAAGCCAGATGACGTACTGCGGCGAGAAGACCTTGCCGAGCGTGACGAAGGCCAGCAGCCCGGCGAAGCCGCACAGCACCATGTGGCGCGCGTCGCGGCGCCGCGCCGCAAGCGCGGCGACCGTCCACAGCGCCAGCACGAGCAGGAACGTGAACACCGTCTCGACGACGTCGGCGTGGCCGCCGTCGAGTCCGTTTGACTTGAAGCGGTCCGGGCGCAGGTTCGTCCCGGTCACCTCCGAGCCGCCGAGCGCGAACAGCACGCTCGCCGCGCTGGACTCGATCTGCACCGGCCGGTCGAGGTGGAACTCGAACGAGTCGACGTAGCCGGCGCCGGCGAGCGGCAGCGAGATCGCGACGACGACGACCGCGAACACCGCGGCGCCGCGCAGCGCCCTGCGGCGGTCGCCGCGACCGGCGAGCCAGACGAGCGCGATGACCGCGAGCAGCGCCGGGAAGAGCTTCGTCATCGTGCCGGCGCCGAGCAGCGCGAAGCCGAGCGCGTGGCGGTCGCGGCTCAGCGCGAGCAGCCCGCCGAGCGCGATCGCGACCGGCAGCGCGTCGAAGTGCGTGCGAAGCGACGCGCCGATCACGACGGGTGCGCTCACGAGCAGCCAGGCCGCGGTCCGGCCCTCGCGCGCTGCGCCGGCCAGCCTCGCAGCGAGCTGCTGCGCGACGAGCAGGCACAGCCCCATGATCACGCCGAAGCTCGCTGCGTACGTCGGGTCGTCGAGCCCCGGCACGCCCGCGAGCCAGATCGGCACGGCCGCCAGCGGCGGGTACTCGAAGCCGAAGTCGACGTAGGGCAGCTGCCCGGCATGCAGCAGGTCGGCGTAGACGCCGTAGACGTACAGGTCGTTGACCGTCACGTCCGAGAACGGGCCCACCGTCGTCGCGACGCCGTACACGGCCAGCAGCGCGGCGCCCGCGAGCGCGAGCCGCAGGCGGTCGGCGAACGTCATCGACGCGCGCTCTCCACCGCGCCGAAGCGACCGAGCAGCGCGAGCATGGCGAGGCCGAAGAACCACGGGATGTAGAGGTAGAACCAGTGCGAGACGCCGAGCTGCAGCGCGATCAGGATCGCCGCGGCGCAGGCGGCCAGCCCCACGACGTCGCGCCGCCGCGGCACGAACGCGAGCGCGAGCGCCAGCAGCACGCCCGCCACCTGGACGGCGCGCTGGACGTAGCTCAGCCACGGCACGGCGGGGTCATACAGGCCCCAGATCGAGAACGGCGAGCCGCGCTGGGCCTGGAAGGCGATCGTGTGGTCCCAGAACGCGCGCAGGTCGAGGTTGCCCAGCAGCGGCGCGAACGCGAGCGCGGCGGCGCCGGCGAAGGCGAGCACGTACGCGACGAGCGACCGCATGCGCGGCCGGCCGTGCATCGCGAACAGCGGCGCGAGCGCGAGCGGCGCGAACTTCGTCAGGCCCGCGAGCGCGACGAGCGCGCCGCGCGCCGCCGCGCTGCCGGCCGCCCAGACGGCGGCCAGCACGAGCGCCCCCACGAGCGCGTCGTTGGCGTTGGACATCAGCGCGTAGAGCGTGAACGGATAGGTCACCCAGGCGTAGGCGAGCAGGATCCCGAGGTCTGGACCGCGCACGCGCCGGCCGATGAAAAAGCACAGCGCGAGCGCCAGCAGGTCGAAGGCGATCGCCGCCGCGTGGGCGGCCGGCAGGTCGTCCCAGCGCCCGCTCCACGTCAACGCCTGCTCGAACGGGACATAGGCGTCGTAGATGACCGGGCCGTACGTGTCGCCGCTGGCGTTGTCGTTGGGGAACTCCCCGTACAGCGCGTCGCCGTCGGCGATCCGGTCGGCGCCGATGACGCCGGCGTAGCCGACGTCGATGACGTTCGAGCTCGTCACGTTCAGCGCGACGCGAAAGCCGACGAGGAAGATGACGGCGATCGCCAGCCAGGAGACCGGCACGAGCAGGCGCAGCGGCTCGCGCTGCGCGCCCCCCGGATGCGCGCCGCGGCCGCGCAACCCGATCCACAGCATCCGTGCCAGCAGGTAGGCCAGCAGCGGGTAGACGAGCGGCACCGACACGTCGACCCGCGCGGCGTTGAAGAACGCCGTCGAGAGCGAGAACGCGCTCAGCACGAGCAGGTCGAGGTGCAGCATCCGCCAGGGGCGGCGCAGAAACGGCGCCACGAACAGCACCGCCAGCGGGATCCAGATCCAGGGCGCGTTGACGATGCGCCCGAACGCGCCGGGATAGCCGCGCGCCATCGACCACGGCACCTGGTACTCCGTCCATGCCTCCAGCACGCGGCCGCTGCGGTCGTCGACGAGGACCTGCGCGATCTCCTTGCGCGGCTCGCCGGGCTTCGTCCGCGCGAAGTACGAGACCTGCCAGCGGTCGGCGCCCTTCACGAACACCTCGCGCGTCCAGCCCGGATGCTCGCGCAGCTCGCGGCGCACCTTGGCCGCCCGTTCGGCGATCGAGCCGACGCGCTCGGCGGTTAGCCCGCGGCCCGGCGGCGGCACGTCGTCGCGCGGGGGGCGCACGAGCGCGTTCGGGCTCACCGCGGTGCCGGGCAGGTT
>DATMJM010000017.1:0-2648 GCA_035553935.1 Solirubrobacteraceae bacterium | reverse complement strand
CGCCGAGCTTGTGCGCCTCGCCCTGCAGCCAGCGCGGAAGCTGCTTGGGCTTCATCGTGCGCTCGACGGCGATGCGGCGCAGGCGCTCGTCGCGCACGTCGGGGAGCGCCAGCAGCGGCTGCTGCGCGAGCTCGAGAAGCTCGCGCTCGAGCTCGGCGAGGACGCTCGAATCGGCATCGAGGAGGTCGAGCAGGCGGCGGCGCGCTCCGCCGAGCACCAGGTCTGGGGCCTCGTCGACCCGCTCGTTGCGGGCGACGGCGCCGCTGCGACGCGGGCGTACCTCCAGCTCGCGGCGCAGGGCGAGTCGGTCTCGCGCCTCGTCGGGCTGCTGGCGCGCCGCGTGCGCGAGGTGCTGGCGGTCGCCCAGCGCCTGGAGGCGGGCGAGAACGCGGCGCAGATCAAAGCCGGCATGCGCGGCAACCCGTGGGCCCTCGATCGCCGGATCGCCGAGGCGCGGCGCTCGGACGCCGACCGCCTCGGCCGGGCGCTGGAGGCGCTGGCCGAGCTCGAGCTCGCCACGCACGGCGCGAGCGAGCTGAGCGATCAGACGGAGATGATCAGCGCGATCCGGCGGATCGCCGCCTAGCGCGCGGGCGGCTGATCGCGTGTCAGGCGAGGGCGCGGCGCAGGATGTCGCGCAGGGCGCGCTGGTCGGCGGCGCCGAGCGCGGCAAGCTCGGGCGGCACCTCCTCCATGACCTCCGCAAGCCGGTCGCGCACGGCTGCGCCGCGCTCGGTGACGGCCACCATCCGCACGCGGCGGTCGCGTGCGGCGGGCCGGCGCTCGACGAGCCCGTGCGCCTCGAGGCCGTCGACGAGGCCCGTGACGTTGGAGTTGTCGCAGTGCAGCACGCCCGCGAGCGTGCTCATGGGCACGGGCTCGCCGGGATCCAGCGCCCTGAGTGCGAAGAGCTGGGGAGGACTCAAGCCGAACTCCGCGGCGACCCGCAGCATCCGCGGTCGCAGCTGCCAGAACAGCCGCCCCATGAGTGCCCAGGCATCCTCCACGGGGCTGCATCGGTCTGTCGCAGACGTCATTGAGCGAACAATAGTGGACTTGGCAGACAGTTGACAACCTCAAGCAACTCCGTATGCTGCCGGACATGACCGAAGAGCGCGCAATCGCAGTCGACGGGCTCGTCCGCGAGTTCAAGGGCGGCGTGCGCGCCGTCGACGGCATCGACCTGCACGTCGCGGCGGGCGAGATCTACGGCTTCCTCGGCCCCAACGGCGCCGGCAAGTCGACGACGGTCAAGGTCCTCACGACGCTCCTGCCGCCGAGCGCCGGCCGCGCGACCGTCGCAGGCTATGACGTCGCCAAGGAGGGCGCGAAGGTGCGCGCGGCGATCGGCGTCGCGCTGCAGGACGTGGCGCTCGACCCGATGCTGACCGGCCGCGAGCACATGCGCCTGCAGGGCGGGCTGCAGGGCATGCCGCGCGCGGAGCGCGGCAGGCGCGGCGACGAGCTGCTCGCGCGCGTCGGGCTCGGCGACGCGGCCGATCGCAGGTCCGCGACGTACTCCGGCGGGATGAAGCGCCGCCTCGACCTCGCGCTCGCGCTGCTGCACAACCCACGCATCCTCTTCCTGGACGAGCCGACCACCGGGCTCGACGTCCAGTCGCGCACCGCGCTGTGGGAGGAGGTCGAGCGGCTCGCCCGCGACGAGGGCACGACCGTCTTCCTCACGACGCAGTACCTCGAGGAGGCCGACGTGCTCGCCGATCGCGTGGGGATCATCGACCGCGGGCGGATCGTCGCAGAGGGGACACCGGCGGCGCTCAAGGCCGAGGTGGCCAAGCCGACCGTCGAGGTGTTTCCGCGCGACGGCGACGCCTGCACGGCCGCTCGCGCGGCGCTCGGGCCCTTCGGCGAGGCCGTGCCCGCCCGCACGGCCGGATCGATCGCGGTCCGGCTGGACTCGGGCGCAGATCAGCTCGCCGACATCGTCCGCGCGCTGGACCGCGCCAACATCGCCGTCGCGAACCTCGCGCTGCACGAGCCGACGCTCGACGACGTGTTCCTCGCCAAGACCGGCCGCAGTCTCGAGGGCGCCGCCGGCGACGCTGCGGAGCCGGAGCCGGTCGCCGAACGCGAGCGGGCCCTGGCGTGACCGCGCTGGCGGGCAGCGCGATGCCGGTGCAGGTCGGCCTGCTCGCCGGGCGCGCCGTGCGGCGGATCCTGCGCAACCCGGCGCAACTAGTCTTCCCGATCGTCTTTCCGCTCGTCCTGCTCGCCGTCAACGCCTCCGGGCTCGACGCCGCGACGCGGCTGCCGGGCTTCCCGACGGCGAGCTACCTCGACTTCGCGCTCGCGATCCCGTTCATGCAGGGTGCGCTGTTCGCCGCGCTCAACGGCGGCCAGGACCTCGCGCGCGACATCGAGGGCGGCTTTCTGGACCGCCTCGCGATGACGCCGATGTCCGGCGCGGCGCTGCTCGCCGGCCAGCTCGGCGGCGCGCTGTTCATGGGCGTCGTCAGCGCCGTGCTGTACCTCGCCGTCGGCGTCGCGTTCGGGGCCGGGGTCGTGACCGGCGCCGCCGGCGCGCTCGTGCTCCTGCTGCTGGCGATCGCGATCTCCTTCGCGTTCGCCTGCTTCGGCACCTTCGTGGCGCTGCGCGCCGGCAGCGGCGAGGCCGTGCAGGGCTTCTT
>DATMJM010000016.1:0-2458 GCA_035553935.1 Solirubrobacteraceae bacterium | reverse complement strand
GTGCTCATCTCCGGCCCCGGCACGACGATCGACAAGCTGCCCACCGGATCGGCCGCGGGGGCGCCCAGCGGGCGGCGTCCGACGCGCCGCGCCGACGGCGACGCCCCGATCGACCTGCCGCTCGCGGCCCTCGCCGCGCTGGCCGTCTTCTCGCTCGGCGCGCTTCGCGAGCGCCGAGGCGTCAGACTGCGCGTCGCATGATCGCCGTCACCGGTATCGAGGAGGTCCTCTTCGAGATCGCCAACGCGCTGCGCATCCCCGTCTTCACGGCGGCGATCGCCGCGCTCGTGTTCGTCGTGTTCGACCTTGGAGCGTTCTTCGTCGAGCTCGCGCGCCGTGGCCGCCGCGGCCGCGGCGAGCAGGTCGCCGCCGCGGCGGAGAGCGCGCGCGAGGCGCTCGCGGCCAGCGACGCGCACGCCGCCGAGCGCGCGCTGATGCCGCTGGCGTCCAGCGCACATATGGCCGACACGCTCTCGACGCTCGTCGCGCAGCACGGCCACCCCGGCGCCGGCGATCGGCGCGCCAAGGCGCTGGCCGACTTCGACCTGCGCTCGCTGCGCAAGCTCGAGCGCAGCCGCATGCTCGTGCGCTTCGGCCCCGCGCTCGGCCTCATGGGCACGCTGATCCCGCTCGCGCCGGCCCTGGAGGGGCTCGCCGAGGGCAACGTCTCGCAGCTGTCGGACAACCTGCGCGCCGCATTCAGCGTCACGGTGGTCGGCCTGCTGATCGGCGCCGTCGCGTTCTCGATCTCGCTCGTCCGCGATCGCCTGTACGCGCAGGACCTGTCCGACCTCGAGTACGTCAACGCGGCCCTCGACGCGCCGGAGCACGCGTGAGGTCGATCTCGCGCAGCCGCGTCACCCCGCGCGCCCAGCGGCGCGCCGATCGCGACGGCGACCCGCTCGACGGGCTCGTCAACCTCTTCGACCTCGGCATCGTGCTCGCGGTCGCCTTCCTGCTCGCGGCGCTGCAGTCGGTGAACCTCACCGATCTGCTGACGCAGTCCAACGTGACCGTCTTGCGTACCGAGCCCAACAGCCAGACGCTGATCGTCAAGGAGGGCGACGAGATCAGGACCGTGCGCCTGAGCAAGCAGACGGTCACGGGCTCCGGGCGGCGCGTCGGCGAGGTCTTCCGCCTGGCCGACGGGCGCCTCGTCTACGTCGAGGGCAAGGTCACGACGACGCCGTAGCCGCGCCGCCGGCGCGGTACACGAGCGCGAGCAGGGCGGCGAGCAGCGCCGTCGCGCAGCAGTAGCCGACCTCCGTGCGCAGCAGCTGGTCGTCGATCGCGGGGCTCAGCATCCACGCCACGAACCCCCCGGCGCAGCCGAGCCAGGCGAGCGCCGCGCCGAGCGCCTGGCCGCGCGCCAGCGCCGCCTGGTTGAGCGTTCCGGCGACGAGGTGAAAGCCCATCCCGAGGCCGACGAGCGCAAGGCCGCCCCGACCGATGTCGCGCTCGATGTCGAACAGGCCCTCGACGACCGGCGGCCCGACCGCGAACAGCCCGGCCGCGACGGCGAGCGCGAAGCCGCCGATCGCCAGCACGGTCACCCGGATCGCGCGGCGAAACTCCGCCGCGCCGGCGGTCGCCTGCAGGCCGGCGAGGTGCGGCAGCAGCGAGCCCTGCACGGCCTGGAAGAGCTGCAGCGGCGCGCGCGCGATGAGCAGGACGCTGAAGACGATGCCGGCGAGCGCCGCGTCGGCCGACGTGCCCTCCACGGTCAGCACCGCGGCGTTGAGCAGCGTCTGCTCGGCGACCATGACGCAGAACACGGCGACGGCGAACGCGGCGCCGTGGCGCAGCGTCAGGCCGCCCTCGGTCTCCTGCACGGCGCGCACGTCGACCGCCGGGTCCTCGGCGCGCCGCGCGAAGAACCACGGCACGACGACGAGCGACAGCAGGGGCGCCGCGGCCATTCCCAGCGCCACCGCGGACTGTCCGGAGGCGAGGCCGACGACGACCGCCAGGGCGAAGCAGACGCGTGAGCTCGCCTCGAGGAACACGAGCAGGCCGTAGAGCGCAAAGCGTTGATGGCCGGCGAGGAAGCCGCGCGCGAAGTAGCTCGCGGCATACGCGAGGACGCCCACGACGAGCACCCAGTACAGGGCGGCCGAGCCGTCGAAGAGGTCCTCCTGCAGCAGGTCGCGGAGGACCAGCGCGACGGTCAGGAACGAGAGCGCGAAGGCCGCCTGGATGACGAGCGCGACGCGCAGGCCGTGGGCACCGCCGTGCCCGCGGGCACGGCGGTCGGCGATCGTGCGCGACAGCAGCTGCTCGATCGGCCGGTAGATCACGGACGCGACGACGAACATGATCGACCAGACCAGCGAGATGCGCTTGTACTCGACCGGCGTCAGCGCGTGTGCGGCGAACGCGAAGTACGCGAACGTGACGAGGCCGGTCGTCGCGATGCCGACCGAGAGGATCCGCGCGCCGCGGCCGTAGCCCGACGGCG
>DATMJM010000015.1:0-2946 GCA_035553935.1 Solirubrobacteraceae bacterium | reverse complement strand
TGCTCGTAGAAGAAGTGTGCGAGGCGGGGGAAGGTCTGCTCTTCGTAGTGCGCTCCGATCGAGACGTACTGGTGCGCGGCGGCGAACTCCCGTCCGACCTGCTCGTTGAGCGCGGTGGCAAATCGCTCCGAGGGCATGACGACTCCTGAGATGCTCGGTTTATCTCGTTGCGCCGACGCTACCTGAAGCACCTGGTTTGGGACGCCTAATTAGGCTTGCCTAACACGACGTGTTAGCCTGCTGGGGAGGCGTCGTGGCGAAGCAGAAGAAGACGTGTTGCCGGTCGGGTCCGCGGTGCGCGAGCTGCCCGGTCTTGATGGCGCGCGTGCCGTCGGCGTCATCTCCGCGATCCGGTGGTCTCACCTCGCTGTTCGCGGAGATCTATGGCGGTGGGAGGGGTGTGCTGCCGGCTTCGGTCACGGATGCGCTCAATGGTCTCGATCGGGCACGTCGACCGCTCCCCGTCGCGTTGGGAGCTCGGGGCGATCGCGACAGCATGGCGCCGGAGAGCGAGTTCGCGGCGGACTGCAGTGCGTCGTGATGGTGGCGGCTGCTTTGGCTGAAGTCGCTGCGGATTCCGGGTGGTGGGTTTTGCCGGCGGCCGCAGCAGCCGGTGGCGCGAGCGCGTTGCTGATCGGGTGGGCGCGCGAGCGCCTGCGTTCCCGCAGGAAGGAAGGAGCGCGCGTCCGGATGGGTGCGGAAGACAGGGACCGCGTACGCCGGCACGGAGGCACTGATCGTGCCGCTCTCGGTGGTGTCCGTGGGGCAAACGATCAGGCCTGTGCGCGGTCCACGGGATATCGGAGTGGGCAGGTGGCGCAGTAGGTGGCGGCGGCGGTGCGCCACCACAGGCAGCAGCCGCGGCGCAGGTGAACGGGCACGGACCGGTCGTCGATGAGAATGCGCGCGTAGGCGGGGGTCACGTCCAGGGGTGGCGCGCCGCTGAGGATCTGGTGGGCGAGCTGTTCGCTGGTGTGGCGGTCCTTGCAGGCCAGACCGGCGTGCAGTAGCGCTGTCGCGGTGCGGTCGCCGATCGTGCGCCATAGCGCGCGCGTGCTGCGACCGTAGCCGCGGTTCAGCGCGACGACGAGGGGCTCGAAGTGGCTGATCAGCGTTTCCTCGAAGATCTCGCAGAGTGCTGTTGGCGTACGTACCGGTCGCGCACCGTGATGCGCTGCGGCGCGGTCGTTGCACAGCGCGCTGAAGCGGCCGGGCCGGAGAAGCAGTTCGGTGGGTCGCCCCTCGCCCGGGCGTAACGCGACGTCGTGTAGCGTCGGGATGGCGACGCGCTGCTCGGCGACGAGTGCGCCGGCGAGCGGGAGCACCAGCCGCCAGGCGTAGGCCTCGAGGAGGATCGAGGCCTGCACGTCGCGTCGCGCGCTGCCGATCTCGATGCCGATGCGGTCGAGCGTCGCGGGCAGGTGCTCGTCGTTGCCGAGCAGCGCGGCGGTCGAAACCCACTCGTCGCGGGCGCTGCCGGTGCGAAGGCCGAGGTGGCAGTCGCCGTGGCGGCGGTTGTGTCCGCGCGCGAGCGTCTGGGCGATCGGGTGCGTCATCGCGCGCGGGATGTGAGCAGCCAGATGAGGTACGGCGCGCCGATGATCGCGGTCACGACGCCGACCGGGATGTCGACGGGCGCGAAGGCGGTGCGCGCGGCGGCGTCGGCGACGAGGACGAGGCAGCCGCCGAGCATGACCGCGGTGGTGAGCACGGCGGCATGGCCAGCTCCCGCGAGGCGGCGGGCCGCGTGCGGGGCCATGAGGCCGACGAAGCCGACGGGTCCGGCGACGGCGACGGCGGCGCCGGCGAGTCCCGCCGCGAGTGCGAGCAGCCGCAGGCGCTCGGCCTCGATCCGCACGCCCAAAGCACCGGCGGTGTCGTCGCCGAGCATGAGGCTGTCGAGCTGGCGCGCCGACAGCAGGGCGAGCGGCAGCCCGATTGCCAGCCAGGGCGCGAGGGTGGCGAGCTCCTGCCAGCCGCGGCCGTAGACGGTGCCCGCCATGAACGTGACCAGCTGGCTGGCGTGGATGAGCTCGTCGATGCTCGAGATCACGCCGAGCACGATCGCGTAGCCGAGCGTCGTGATGCCGACGCCGATCAGCAGCAAGCGTGAGGGGGAGCTGCTGCCGTCGCGCCAGGCGAGTGCGTAGACGAGTGCGCTGGCGAGCAGGGCGCCGGCGAACGCGCAGGCGGGCAGCATGGCGATGGTGAGGTCGGGCAACGCGACGATGACGACGACGGCCGCGACGTGCGCGCCGGCCGAGACGCCGACGAGGTCCGGTGCCGCCAGGGCGTTGCGGGTCAGTCCCTGCAGGATGACGCCGGAGGCCGCCAGGCCGGCGCCGACGCCGAAGGCGACGAGTGCGCGTGGCAGGCGCAGCTCGCTGACGACGAACGACGAGCTCGGATCGCCGCGGCCGAGCAGGCTCAGCAGCACGTCGCCGGGCGCGATCGGGTACTCGCCGAGACCGACGGTCAGGATCAGCGTCGCGAGCGACAGCAGCGCGCTGGTGGCGATCACGGCCCGCGTGCGTCGCGTGCGGCCGCGCGCGCACCGGCGCGGCAGGAGCGCTGTGCGGGTGGTCATGGGCGGTGGGTGCGGCGGCGGGCGACGTGCAGCAGCACGGGTGCGCCGACGATCGCGGTCACGACGCCGACGGGCAGCTCCTCGGGTGCCAGGAGGACGCGTGCGGCGATGTCGCTGACGACGACGAGCAGCGCGCCGAGGACGCTGCAGGCCACCAGTTGCGGGCCGATGTCGCGGCCGACGAGGGCGCGTGCGGCGTGCGGCACGGCCAGGCCGACGAGCGCGATCGGGCCGGCGAGCGCGACCGATGCGCCGGCGAGCGCGACGATCGCGACCGCGGTCGCGGCCTGCACCGGGCGCGGCCGCACGCCGAGCGCGCTTGCGACGTCATCGCCGAGGCCAAGCGTCGTAAGCGGGCG
>DATMJM010000014.1:0-2052 GCA_035553935.1 Solirubrobacteraceae bacterium | reverse complement strand
GGGCTGGGGCGTGCGGCTGCTCGTCGAGCTGGCGCGCTCGATCGCGCGCTGAACGGCCGTCACGTCCCGCAGAACGTGCGGTAGCCGTCGTCGAAGCCCGGCGGCGCGGGCGCGGCGTGGGCCTCCCGGCCGGGGCGTCGCTCGAACGGCCGGGCGAGCACGGCGACGAGCTCCTCGAACGGGCCCAGCTCACCGGCGGTGGCCGCCGCAAGCGCGTCCTCGACCTTGTGGTTGCGC
Organism: Solirubrobacteraceae bacterium; assembly: GCA_035553935.1. Classification (GTDB taxonomy): domain Bacteria; phylum Actinomycetota; class Thermoleophilia; order Solirubrobacterales; family Solirubrobacteraceae; genus CADCVQ01. The sequence continues at coordinate 1,815 of DATMJM010000014.1, read as the reverse complement.
GCGATGTAGATGGGGTTGACGCGGTCCATCGCGGCGGCGATCGCCTCTGCGCCGAGCGCCTGGGTCGACAGCTGCGACCGCCAGCGTTCCGACCACGCGTCGAAGGCCGCCGGCTCGGCGAACAGCGCCCGCGCCGGCGCGGCGTCTCCCCGCAGCACCGAGGACAGCGCGCGGAAGCACGAGGTGAAGTCGACGCGCTGGCCTCGCATGAGCGCGAGGAGGTCGCCGATCAGCGCCTCGTCCTCCCCGGGCCCGTCGGCGAGGCCCAGCTTCGCGCACATCCCGGCGGTCCAGCGCTCCTCGTAGCGCGTCGCGAACGTCTGCAGGACGTCGCCGGCAACGTCGATCGCGCGGTCGGCGTCCGGATCGAGCAGGGCCAGCAGCGTCTCGGCCAGCCGCGCGAGGTTCCACTGGGCGATCGCGGGCTGGTTGCCGTACGCGTAGCGGCCGCCGTGGTCGATCGAGCTGAAGACGGTCGCGGGCTCGAACGCGTCCATGAACGCGCAGGGGCCGAGGTCCATCGTCTCGCCCGAGATCGTCATGTTGTCGGTGTTCATGACGCCGTGGATGAAGCCGACGTGCATCCAGCGGGCGATCAGCGACGCCTGCGCAGCGGCGACGCTCGCGAGCAACGCGACGTACGGGTTGTCCGCGTCGCGGGCATCCGGATGGTGGCGCGCGATCGCGTGATCGGCGAGGCGCCGCACGAGCTTCGTGCCGCCGTGCCGTGCCGCGTACTGGAACGTGCCGATGCGCAGATGACTGGCTGCGACCCGCGTGAGCACGGCGCCGGGCAGCATCGCCTCCCGCGCCACGTCCTCGCCGGTCGCCACGACGGCGAGCGCGCGCGTCGTCGGGATCCCGAGCGCGTGCAGCGCCTCGCCGACGATGAACTCGCGCAGCATCGGGCCCACGACGGCCTTGCCGTCGCCGCCGCGCGCGAACGGCGTGCGCCCGGAGCCCTTCAGGTGCAGGTCGCGCCGGCGCCCGCGGGCGTCGAGCACCTCGCCGAGCAGCAGCGCGCGCCCGTCGCCGAGGCGCGGCTGAAAGCCGCCGAACGGGTGTCCCGCGTACGCCTGCGCCACCGGCGAGGCACCCGCGGGAACGACGTTGCCGGCGAAGACCGCGACGCCTTCGGGCGTTCGCAGCGCCTCTGCGTCCAGACCGAGCTCTGCGGCGAGCTCGTCGTTGAGCGCGAGCAGGCGCGGCGCCGGCGCGGACGCCGCCTGCCACGGCTCGTAGAGGCCTTCGAGGTCGCGGACATACGAGTTGTCGAAACGAAACAGCGGCTCGGCGACGACGCTCATCGATCGAGCCTAACAACGCCCTGCCGGTGCTCAGTTCGCTCGCCCGAACGTGCACACAACCGCCGGCCGCCTTCCCTTGTCCGCAAGCACGTACTAGCGTGCGCCCGTGCTGAAGGACGACCTGCGACGCCGCAATGCCGACGACCTGCGCGCCGAGCGCGACGAGCTGGGCTTCGTGCGCCGGCCGGCGGTGCGCTGGCTGAGCCCCGGCCTGCTCGCCCGCTCGGGCGTGGAGGTGATCGTCTCGGCCACGTTCGGGAAGTTCGCCGACAAGCGCGAGCTCCAGCGCGAGCCGCAGGACGTCCTGGACTACTCGCAGACGACCGGCGACCTGTGGATCGACTACCTGTCGGACACGGGCGACGGGTGGGACGCGACGTACACGATGGCGTGGCTGCTCGCACAGCCCGCGCTCCAGGCCGGCGAGGAGACGCTGCCGCGCGGCAGGATCCTGCTGCTGGGCGGCGACGAGGTCTATCCCTCGGCGAGTCCCGAGCAGTACGAGGAT
>DATMJM010000013.1:0-7181 GCA_035553935.1 Solirubrobacteraceae bacterium | reverse complement strand
GAGCTCGGCAGCACGCTGCCGTACATCCCCGACGACTCCGACACGGCCGATCTGGAGGCCGACGACGACGACGACGCCGCCGCGATCCCGAAGTGCCTCGTCGTCGATCCCGGCTTCGACTGGGAGGGCGACCGGCTGCTCGGCACGCCGTGGAACCAGACGGTGATCTACGAGACGCACGTCAAGGGCTTCACGATGCTGCACCCCGACATCCGCGAGGACCTGCGCGGGACCTACGGCGGGCTGGCGTCCGAGCCGGCGATCCGGTACCTCAGGGAGCTCGGCGTCACCGCGATCGAGCTGCTGCCCGTGCACCACAACGCCGACGAGCACTTCCTCGTCGAGAAGAACCTCTCCAACTACTGGGGCTACAGCTCGATCGGCTTCCTCGCGCCGCATGCCGACTATGCCGCGACGGGCTCGACCGGCGAGCAGGTGCGCGAGTTCAAGGGCATGGTCAAGGCGATGCACGCGGCCGGCATCGAGGTGATCCTCGACGTCGTCTACAACCACACAGCCGAGGGCAACCACCTGGGCCCGATGCTCTCCTTCAAGGGCATCGACAACGAGAGCTACTACCGCCTCGAGCCCGACGACCCGCGCTTCTACATGGACTTCACGGGCACTGGCAACTCGCTGAACCCCGTCCATCCCAGCGTGCTGCGGCTCATCATGGACTCGCTGCGCTACTGGGTCATCGAGTGCCACGTCGACGGCTTTCGCTTCGACCTCGCCTCGGCGCTCGCGCGCGAGTTCTACGAGGTCGACCGCCTCTCGGCCTTCTTCGACACGATCCACCAGGACCCGGTGCTCTCGCAGGTGAAGCTGATCGCCGAGCCGTGGGACGTCGGCCCCGGCGGCTACCAGGTCGGCAACTTCCCGGTGCTGTGGACGGAGTGGAACGGCATCTACCGCGACACGATCCGCGACTTCTGGCGCGGCGAGGCGAGCGCCGCCGACTTCGCGAGCCGCATCACCGGCTCGAGCGACCTGTACGCCCACGACGGGCGCATGCCGTTCGCGTCGATCAACTTCATCACCGCCCACGACGGCTTCACGCTCGCCGACCTCGTCTCCTACAACGACAAGCACAACGAGGCCAACCTCGAGGACAACCAGGACGGCACGAACGACAACCGCTCCTGGAACCACGGCTGCGAGGGGCCGACGGACGACCCGCAGATCAACGAGCTGCGCGAGCGCCAGCAGCGCAACTTCCTGACGACGCTGCTGCTGTCGCAGGGGGTTCCGATGCTGCTCGGCGGCGACGAGTTCGCGCGCTCGCAGGGCGGCAACAACAACGCCTGGTGCCAGGACAACGAGATCTCCTGGTTTCACTGGAACTGGGAGGAGCGCGGCAGGCGCTTGCACGACTTCGCGCGGCGCGTCATCGCCCTGCGCCAGGAACACCCCGTCTTCCGCCGGCGCCACTTCCTGCTCGGCGAGAGCACCGTCGGCACCGGCCTGCCCGACGCGTGGTGGTTCCGTCCCGACGGCCGGCGGATGACGCAGCGCGAATGGCACGCCAACGGCAACGTGCTCGGGCTGTTTCTCAACGGCAAGGAGTTCCCCTATCCCGGCCGCCGCGGGGAGCGCATCACCGACGACTCGTTCCTGCTGCTCTTCAACGGCCACCACGAGAACGTGACGTTCACGCTGCCCTCGCGCCGCTGGGGGCTGGAGTGGGAGCTCGAGCTGTCCACCGGCGATGCGGACGCGAAGGCCGGCTCGCTCGCGCTGCACGCCCGCGAGTCGCTCGAAGTGGTGTCGCGCTCGGTGACGGTGCTGCGCCGGGTGGACCCGCCGCGTGAGTGACCTGCGCGCCACCTACCGGCTGCAGCTCGGTCCCGGGCTGCGCTTCGACGACGTGCGCGCGCTCGTGCCCTACCTGTCGGAGCTGGGCGTCAGCCATCTCTACCTCTCCCCGTCGCTGACGGCGCGCTCGGGCTCGACGCACGGCTACGACGTCGTCGACCCGACGCGCGTGTCCGACGCGCTGGGCGGCGAGGAGGCGCTGCGCGAGCTGTCGCGCGCCGGCCTGCGGATCATCCTCGACATCGTCCCCAACCACATGGGCACCGGCGCCGAGAACCGCTGGTGGGCCGACGAGGCCGAGCGGCTGCGCGTCTTCGACGTCGACCCCGAGACCGGCCACTACCGGCGGTTCTTCGACATCGACGACCTCGCCGGGGTGCGCGTCGAGGACCCGGACGTCTTCGACCTGACGCACGCCAAGGTGCTCGAGCTGCTGCGCGACGGGGTCATCGACGGGCTGCGGGTCGACCATCCCGACGGCCTGGCCGACCCCGCGGGCTACCTCGAGCGCCTCGCCGGCGCGGGCGCCGTTCGCGTCTGGGTCGAGAAGATCCTGCACCCGGGGGAGCGGCTGCGCGACTGGCCGGTGTCGGGCACGGTCGGCTACGAGTTCCTCAACGACGTGCAGGGCGTCTTCATCGACCCCGCGGGCGAGGCGCCGCTGACGGAGCTGCTGGCGGAGCTGACCGGTGAGCAGCGCAGCTTCGACGAGGTGGCGCTCGAGGCGCAGCTCGAGCAGGCCCGCGGCACGTTCTCGCGCGAGGTGCAGCGCCTGGCGCGCCTGCACGATCCGGGCGGGCTGGAGGAGGCGCTTGCGCGGCTGCCGGTCTACCGGACGTACGTCAGGGACGGCGTGTTCGACGATGCGGACCGCGCCGCGCTGGCCGCCGCCGGCCGGCCGGACCTCTTCGACGACGCGCCCGAGGAGTTCGTGTCGCGCTTTCAGCAGACGTCGCCGCCGGTCACGGCCAAGGGCATCGAGGACACGGCGTTCTACCGCTACGTGCGGCTGCTGGCGCTCAACGACGTCGGCGGCGATCCCGGGCGCTGGGGGATCTCCGTCGCGCAGTTCCACGCCGCCAACGAGGAGCGTGCGCAGCGCTTCCCGGAGGCGCTGCTCGTCACGCAGACGCACGACACCAAGCGCTCCGGCGACGTGCGCGCGCGGATCGGCGCGCTGAGCGGCATGGCCGAGGCGTGGTCGACGTGCGTGCGCCGCTGGTATGAGCTGACCGACGAGCTGGTGCACGACAGCGGGCGGGCGGGACCGGATGGCCAGGAGCGCTACCTCATCTTCCAGACGCTGGTCGGCGCGTGGCCGATCGGGGAGGATCGCCTCGGCGCGTACATCGAGAAGGCGCTGCGCGAGGCCAAGCGCAACACGAACTGGGTCGACCAGAACACTGCGTGGGAGGAGGGCGTCAAGCGCTTCGCCACGGCGCTGCTGTCGCACCGCCCGTTCCTGGCGTCGTTCGACCCGTTCGCCGCGGAGGTCGCCGCCGCCGGCGAGCGCGCGGCGCTCGGCCAGCTGCTGTTGAAGCTCACGGTGCCCGGCGTGCCCGACGTCTACCAGGGCGACGAGCTCGTCGACCTGTCGCTCGTGGATCCCGACAACCGCCGCCCGGTCGAGTGGGACGCGCGGCGCGAGGCGCTCGCGGCGCTGCGGGGCGGCGCGCAGCCCGCGCGCGAGACGATGAAGCTGCATGTCATCTCGCGCGCGCTGGACCTGCGCGCGCGACGGCCGCAGGCCTTCGGGCCCGGCGGCGCCTACACGCCGATCGAGGCGGGCCCCGACGTCTGCGCGTTCACGCGCGGCGCAGGCGACGTGCTGGTGGTCGTGGCGCTGCGTCGCTCGCCGGCCCGCGCGCAGCTCCACGTGCCCCCGGGGCGCTACCGCGACGTGCTGGGCTCGGCCGAGCACGATCTCGCCGGTCCGGTGGCCGTCGGGCGGCTGGCCGAGCAGCACGGGCTGGCGCTGCTCGAGCGCCTGTGACCGAGCGCGGCGCGGTGCCATGGGGAGAACTCCCGATTGCCCGCCGCCGAGCCCGCTCGTAGCGTCCTCCTCGACCTACCAGGAGGCGGCCATGAGCACCCGATCCGAGACACTCAGGCGAGCGAGCAGGCGAACGGCGACCAGCATCTTCGGCATGATCGCGGTGGCGGCGATCGCCTGGTCGCAGGCGGCGAGCGCGGCGCCGAAGGACAAGGCGGGCGTCGTCGACGCGGTCAGCCAGGAGCAGGTCGGCGCGGCATTCTCGATGCTCGGGCGCACAGCTTCTGGGATCACGACGAAGGTCCGCACGCGGGTCCGCCCCGGTCGCGCCCACACGCTGTGGTACGTGATCTTCAACGCGCCCGAGCATTGCAGCGACGCGGTCTGCGGGCAGGACGACATCTTCGCCGATCCGCGCAACCACGCCGCCGGCTTCAATGCCGCGCAGATCCCAGCGACGCGCGCCTCGGTGGTTTCCGGCAGCGCCGGAGCGGTCAGCAATGGCTCGGGCCGCCTGAAGCTGGACGGCGGCCTCGCGGTCGGAGAGGTGCCGGCCGGGCCCAAGCGGGTCGTCATCGGCCGCGGCGCCGACGGCGCGCTGGTGCCGCTCGGCGTCGTCACGGGGCTCGAGGACGCCGCGCGCGCGGTGATCATCGTCGTCCTGCAGGACCACGGACGGGCTCATCGGGACCCGGCACTGCTGCAGCAGCAGCTGACGTCGTTCGAGGGTGCGTGCAATCCGGTGTGCGCCGACGCCCAGTTCGCGGTGCACGCTCCCTAGTTCGCCTAGCGCGCGGGCTGGAGCCGCCGGCTCATCCCGAATGCCCTTCTTCGTGGGCGGGCATCGAGCCGCCGGGATCGGTCTTGGAGCTCCCGTACCACTGCTTGCGCCAGCCGCGCATCTGGGCGATCTCGCGGTTCTGCGCGGCGATGATGTCCTCGGCGAGCTTGCGCAGCGTCGGGTGCTCGCCGTCGGCAAGCTGCTTGCGCGCCATCCGCACCGCGCCCTCGTGGTGGGGGATCATCATGTCGATGAAGGCCCGGTCGAACTCCCTGGCGGACTCGAGCATCGACATGTCGTGGTCCATGCCCATCTCGGCGTCGCTCATGCCCATGTGCCCGCGCCGTACGCCCGCCTGATCGAGCTCGCGGCCGACGCGCTCTAGCACTGCGATCTCCGACCGCTGGGCGTCGATGATCTCGCGGGCGAGCTGCTTGATCTCGCGACGTTCGGCCTGCTTGCCCGCCATGCGCGCCATCACGATCGCGCTCTCGTGATGGGGGACCATGTCGGTGACGAACGCCGAGTCGGTCGTGTTGCCCGATGCGCTCGCCGCGTCGCCGTCATCGCCGCAGCCCGCGGCGGGCAGCGCCAGCAGGGCGACGGCCGCGATGGCCGCGAGCAGCGAGGTGGGGCGCTTGATCTCGGGGTTCATGTGGTGGTTGCCTCTCGTTCGGGTGAGTTCATGGCGCGCGGGTGACGGCGCCGAAGGCTGACGCTTCGTGCGGGTGCGTCGTCGAGCTCACCGCAGGCGCAGCGGGGACGCCAGCCGCCCGCCGAGCACGGCGTACAGCCCGGCAGCGGTGAGCGCGGCGGCCTGCGTCACGCGCCGGCGGCGCTGACTGCGAGCGAATCGGTTGGGTGCGATGAACGTCGGTCGCCAGGGGAGGTTAACCCGCTCGCGCGCGCGAGCGCACGTCGCCGTGCGCCAGGTATGCGGGGCATCACGACGGCGGCGGGTGCGAGCGCCGCGCGCCCAGCCCGCGGCGAGCGCGAGCTCGTTTCGAGCGTGAAACGACCGCGAGACGATCACCCTGCCGTCGCGTGACGACGCCCTTCCGGACTACGACGGCGCGCAGTCGGGCTGAACGAGGAGGCGCCGGCGCAGGTCTGCGATCGTCGCGGCGCCGCGTTCCACGACGTCGCCGTAGGTGTAGGCGACGTGGCTGGAGCGACGCCGGCGCGCGACGTCGCTCTCGAAAGCCCGGCGCGTCGCGTGGTAACGGTACGTCACCAGCTCGACCGTGAGCTGCTGCTCGGGCCAGTGGCAGTCGACCTTGTCGCCGAGGTGGTCGATGTTCGTGCGTGGCAGCGGCAGGCCGCCGGCGCGCAGCAGCGCGACGAACCGGTCCTCGAGAGCACTGAGCGTCGCGTCTGAGCCGAGCGCCGCCCTCAGCTTGGTGGCGCCCGGCTTGCGCGGGTTGCGCGCCATGCAGGCCTCGATCCCGTCCGGGCCACAGTCGTGGCGGACCCACGCCTCGTGGCACATCCGGGTGAGCGCCGTGAGCGGCGTCGCCGGCGCGAGGTCGAGCAGGATCCGCGGCACGGTCGCGACCGGGATGTTCTCGAACGCCGCCGTGTCGAGCACCGGCAGCATGCCGACGCGGTGGATCACTATGCGCGGGCGCGCGACGCCGGCGGTCGCCGGAACGGTGACCTCGGGCCGCGGCGGCATGCCGCGCACCAGGCCCAGCAGGTGCGCGGCGGCGCGATGGCTCACGACCGTCCCATGCCGGAACGCAAGCACGGCCGCCATGTAGTCGGCATGTGTGGACGGCGCCGCGTGGCCGACGGCGTAGACGCCGGCGTGGACCGGTCGCAGGAGTCCGGCACGGACCCAGCGGTCGATCTGCTTTGCGCCGATCCCCGCGGCGAGCAGCTGCCGGCGCGCCACCCTGCCGTGCTGGCGCTGCGCGACGCGCGCCAGGATGTCGAATCGACCCCGCATACCAGGGTGAAGGCGACATCGCCTCGGTTTTCGCCCCCCGCGGGGACGACCGCAGGCTCGACTCAGCCGGCCCGCTCCCGGAACACCCGCCGCACCGCCGCCAGCGCCGGCTTCGTCCGCCCGGCGAAGTCGTACAGCCCCTTCTCGTTGAGCCCGGGCGTCAGCCGCAGCTGCGGTCGCAGCTCCAAGACCGAGCCGCCGCGGAAGTCCGGGCGCAGCGCGTAGTCGCGCAGGTTCCAGATGATCGCCCCGCTCAGGCCGGGCACGTCGCGCAGGCCACGCAGCCGCCGCGCCAGCAGCGCGGCCTGGAAGCGCAGCCCGCCGAAGCCGTCACCGGCCACCCGCGAGGTGCCCGCGGCGCCGAGCTCGGTCACGACGATCGGCTTTCCGGGAAACAGCGATCGCAGCCGCGCGATGCGCTCGGCCGCCTTCGCCGCCTGGCCGGCGGCGTCGAGCTCGAGGCCCTCGTACCAGCCGATGTAGTCGGTCACGCCGATCGCGTCGAGCGCGACGAACATCCCGCCCGAGGCGTTGGGCAGGACGCGGCCCCACAGGTCGGCGGCGACGGGCCGCGTCCCGTCGAGCTCGCGCAGCGCGCGGGCGGTGCGCCGGACGTACTCCTGCTGGGCGGGAGGGCCGTTGCC
>DATMJM010000012.1:0-10671 GCA_035553935.1 Solirubrobacteraceae bacterium | reverse complement strand
GGTGCTCCTCGTGCTGCTCGGTCGAGCTGCACGAGGAGCACCTGCTCCGCGGCCTGGCGGCCAGTCCGGGCGTGCATGAGGGGATCGCGCGCCGGGTCGCGGGACCGGCCGAGTTCGACCGGATCGTGCAGGGTGACGTGCTCGTGACGGAGTCGACCAGCGAGGCGTTCAACATCCTGCTGCCGCTGCTCGGCGGGATCGTCACCGACGCGGGCGGCCTGCTCTCCCACGCGGCGATCGTCGCGCGCGAGTACGGGATCCCCGGAGTCGTCGGCACGCGCGAAGGGACCGCGCTGATCCCGGACGGCGCGCGCCTGCGGGTCGACGGCGGCGCGGGCGAGGTGGCGGTGCTCGGGTGAGCCGGGTCGTCCCGCTCGCGGAGGCGCGCGACGACGCGCTGTTCGGATCCAAGGCCGTCGGGCTGGGGCAGGCCGCCCGCGCCGGCCTCCCGCTCCCGCCCGGCGTCGCGCTCTCGGGCGCGGTCGTCGAAGCGGTTGCGAACGGCGACGAGCGCGCGCTGAGCGAGGTCGGCGAGCTCGTGCGTCCGCTCGGCGGGCCGCTGGCGGTGCGGTCCTCCGCGGTCGACGAGGACGGCGCGCAGGCGAGCTTCGCCGGCCAGCACCTGACGCTGCTCAACGTCCCGTCGGCCGACGACGTCGGCGCGGCGGTTCGCGAGGTCTGGTGGTCGGCGAACTCCGACTCGGCGATCACGTACCGCCAGCGCGTCGGCCTGTTCAGGCGACCCAGCGTCGGCGTCGTCGTCCAGGCGCTGCTGGATCCCGAGAGCGCCGGCGTCATGTTCACCCGCAATCCGATCAACGGTGCCGACGAGCGGCTCGTCGAGGCGAGCTGGGGGCTCGGCGAGGCGGTCGTCGCGGGCCGCGTCATCCCGGACAACTTCCGCGTCGATCGCAGCGGACACGTGCTCCAGCGCACAGCCGGATTCAAGACCGTCGCGATCCGGTCGCGGCCAGACGGTGGCACCGTGGACGAAGAGATTCCGCGCGACGAGGCCGAGCGGCTGTGCCTCGACGACGGCCAGCTCGCCCAGCTGCATCGGCTCGCCGAGCGCTGTGAGGAGGTCTACGGCCCCGACCGCGACGTCGAATGGGCGTTCGCCGGCGGACAGCTCTACCTGCTCCAGTGCCGCGCGATCACGGCGGTGGCGACCGACGCGCCGCCGGCGCCGGCCAGCCCCGTCGACCTGCTGCAGCAGACGCGGCTCTTCGGCAGCCTCGAGCGCAAGGAGCTCGAGCAGATCGGCGTCGTGTTCAAGGAACGCCGCTTCGCGGCCGGCGAGACGGTGATCCAGCAGGGGTCGGGTGGCGCCGCCTTCTACGTCATCGAGTCCGGCGAGGCGGCGGTTACGATCGCCGGCGAGCAGCGGCGCGTCATGCGCGCCGGCGACCACTTCGGCGAGATCGCGCTGATCGACGAGGGGGTGCGGATGGCGACGGTCACCGCCATCTCCGACCTCGTTTGCTACGCGCTCACGCTGTGGGAGTTCCGCCCCCTCGTTCAGCAGAACGGCAACATCGGCTGGAAGGTCATGCAGACGCTGGCGCGGGAGCTGCGTGCGGCCGAGGAGGCCCTGGCGCAGGCGCGCCGCGGGGCGTAGCCGGTCGCGAGTCCCCAATCACCCTCAGGTAAGGGCGACAAACAAGGAGATGGCCGCCGAAGATGCCTTCGGCCCTGCGCGGCCGAGCGCGGTGCGGCGGTGCCGGACGAAGCGCCGGCGCGAGCGACTCCGGACGGCACGCATGGGGGTTTCCCCGATGTAGTGCGGCTGCCGCGTTCGTATGGTCGTCCTCCACGGGGGATCGGGGCGCGGAAGCGTTCCCATGGCGAAGGAGGGCGACATGGTCGGCGGCAACCAGCACAAATCGAGCCGGTGGAGAAGCCGAGCGTCGCGTGTTGCTGCGGCGCTCCTCGGCGCCTCGCTGCCCGTCGCCGCGGTCGCGGGAGCGCAGGCGTCCACGTCGACCGATAACTGGGCCTTCTTTGACTGCACACCCTCGACGGTCGTCGATTCCTACCAGGTGCCGGCGGGGATCAGGCGCCTGGCGATCCTCGCCGGCGGGGGCAGCGGTGCCACGGCCGGCGGACGCGGTGGCAAGGGAGCACTCGTCCGCGCGGTGGTGCCGGTCAAGCCCGGCGAGACGCTCGCGGTCGTGGCGGGCTGCCAAGCCGGCGGCCGCCGCGGCGGGTCGGGGATCGGCGCTGGCGGCGACGGCGGCCGGGGGTTCTACAACGGCGGTGGCGGCGGTGGCGGCAGCGCAATCATGCGCCGCGAGGGCTTCGTCGTGGATCCGCTGGTCGTCGCCGGTGGCGGTGGTGGCGGTGGCGGCGGCGCTCCGCTCGTCGATCCGGGCGATGGCGGCCACGGGAGCGGAGCCAACGCCGGAAACCGCGAGAAGGTCACGGCAGACGGAGCATCGGGGGACAAGGGCGTTCAGGACTTCTTCGGCAGCTTCTACTCCAACGGCGGCGGGGGCGGCGGCGGCGGCTTTCGCGGTGGCCGCGGCGGCGCCGACTCGAGCACGATCTTCGACGGCGCCAGCGGAGGCAGGGGCGGCTCCTCGTGGGTGACGTCGGCGGCGGAGCTCGGCTCGCAGATCGTCGGCGGGGGCGCTCCTCACGGTTCGGGCTTCGTCATCGTCGTGCCGCTCACGGTCGGCCAGCCCAGACCGACGCTGCTGGCCTTCGGGTGCCGGCCCGACCGCTCGATCTACGACAGCTTCACGGTGCCGGCCGGTGCGACGCAGATGATCACGGTGGCCAAGGGCGGCGCCGGCGGGAGTGACGGCTCGAACGCGCCGGGCGGCCGCGGCGCCACCGTCGAAGGAGTCCTGTCCGCCGTTCCCGGTGCGCAGTATCGGGCCAAGGCCGGCTGCGCGGGTGACCTCGTCGGTGGCGCCGGCTACGGCAGCGGTGGCGAGGGCGGCGACAACGACGCGACGACGCACTGGGCCGCCCCGGGCGGCGGTGGCAGCGCCGTGCTGACCTTGAACTGGAGGGCGCTCACGGTGGCCGGCGGTGGCGGTGGCGGCGCCGGCGACGACGATCCATTGTCGGGCGGAGGATCGGCCGGCGGCGACGGCAGCCTGGCCGGCGAGCCCGGAGAGGGCATCAGCGGCGGCGCGGGCGGGGCCCGAGACTCGGTTCACGGCGGCGACGGCGGCGACTGCTTCGCACTGGACGGTGGCACCGGTGGCGGTGGCGGAGCCGGGCTGCGCGGCGGTCGCGGCGGTCGCAGTCGCTGCCAAGCCGACGACGGCGATGGTGGCGGTGGCGGCGGGGGATCGTCGCTGCAGCCCGGCGACGGAAGGACGACGACCGCCGTCGGCCCTCGCACCGACGGACTGGTCGTCGTCGCGCTGACGACGTGAACGCACGACCGCTGCGTTCGGCGCAGCGGGCGTGACGGCTGCGGCGGGGCCGCATGACCCCGCCGCAGTTGCCATGTCCCACCCACTCCCAGCCGGCCGGAGCGGCGCGAGCTCGTCCGGCAGCTCGCGCCCCGGGGGCGTCACCATGCGGCCCAGCGGCTTTGTCAAAGGCTCGATGTCTTCGCGCTTGGAACGGGGAGTCGAGCCTCCGTCGCATCGCCCAAAGCTCGACTAGGCGTTCAGTCCGTCAGTGAAGGGGCAGGGTCTGAAAGACGCCCTGCAGAACAATCACCTAGCCGACAACCGGCGCCGCGAGAACCCGCACGGGTGTGCAGTTGAGCGCTCCGGCTGCTATTCCCGCCTCGACCTCCTGCGCGCTGGTGTAGGGCATCGTGTCGGCCGTGGCGAAGTTCGGACCCTTCCCGCAGCGCACCAGCTGGACGGCGCCGTTGTAGCCGGGGTCTCCCGGTACGGCGGTCAGCACCATGTCGTGCGTGAGCGATCCGTTGGGGCACATCATCTGAGTCGCTCCGGGCACGAACAGCGTGTAGAAGATCGGTACGTCCGCGGAGCGATTCGTCTGGGAAAAGTTCGGTCCGAGCCCCCAGCACGGCGAGGGCGCCTGGTTTGGGTTCTGGCTGTTGCCGGAGGGCCCCATCATTACCTGGCGGACCTGGTCTTCGTAGTAGGCGGGGAACTTCTCGGGCTGGTTACCATGCGTCGCGAGCGCCGCAGCCGGCACACCAGCCGCTACCAGCGCGCACGCAACGATCGCGGAAGCCCTACGAGGCTTGTTCATCTTTCTGGCCCTCCCTGGTTTGAGGCCGCTTGCGCGATGTATTTCTGTGACCCGGTGCTTCGATCGGGCGTGACAGACGCGAGCATCGCGTCGCGACGGGCGGAGCGCATCAGCCCAGCGGCTGATTGCGCGTCCGCCTTCGGGCTGATCTTTTCCTGGCTGCGGTGGCGAGCGGGTGCATTGTCGCGTGCGGCGGGGGCTCGAAAGCGGTCGTCGGGTAGCAGAGCGCCTCCCGAGCACCGGAGTCGGCATGACGAGGCTGGGATCCTCGTTCCCGGGCGCGACTGAGCCCGGTCGCAACGTGCGCTCGAGGGCCGGCGGGTGACCCGGCCCTCGCTCCGGCATCGAGCACGTTCAGCTCGGACTCTGCGCTACCGACTTCCGGGCCGTACGAAGCCCGACTCGTAGGCGAGCACGACCGCCTGGACACGGTCGGAGAGGCCGAGCTTCATCAGCACGCGTCGCACGTGTGTCTTCACGGTCGACTCGCTGACGATCAGCGTTGCTGCGATCTGCGAGTTCGACCGGCCGCGCGCGAGCAGCTCGAAGACCTCCAGCTCGCGCGCGGTCAGCTCGCTCAGAGCTGCGGGCGGCTCGGGCGCGATCTGCCGCTGTGTGAACTCCTCGATCAGGCGTCGCGTGATCTCGGGGGCGAGCAGCGCGTCTCCGTCGGAGACGGTGCGGATTCCGGCAACGAGCTGCTCGGGTCGCACATCCTTCAGCAGGAAGCCGCTCGCGCCGGCCCGCAGCGCCTCGTAGACGTACTCGTTGAGATCGAACGTCGTCAGCATGATGACCTGGACCTCCCCGCCGACGGCGTTCGCGAGCACCCGTCGCGTCGCCTCGAGCCCGTCGAGCTCCGGCATGCGGATGTCCATCAGCACGATGTCGGGCCGAAGCTCGCGCGCGAGCCGGACCGCCTCATGCCCGGTGGCCGCCTCGGCGACGACCTCGAGGTCGTCGACGGCGTCGAGCACCATCCGAAAGCCCGCGCGCACGAGTGCCTGATCATCTGCGATCAGCACGCGCAATGACGACTCGGACCCGACGCTCACACAACCTCCTTTTCGGTGGCCGGCGCAGTGATCGCGGGACCGCCGGCGATCGGCGCTTCGTTCGCCGACGACCACCGCTCACCGAGCGGGAACTCTGCGCGCACCGCGAAGCCGCCGTCGTCCTGTGGGCCCACGGAGAACTCGCCGCCGTTGGCGGCGACACGCTCGCGCATCCCGGCAAGGCCGTGACCGGGTTGCCCGTCGGGGCCCTTTCGCCGGCTACCCTGACCGTCGTCGGTGATCTCGAGCGTGAGGCTGGTGGCCGTGTAGCGCACGCAAACGCGCGCGCTCGCGCCACCTGCGTGCCGGCGCGTGTTCGTAAGCGCCTCCTGGACGATGCGGTAGGCGGCCAACTGCAGGCCCTCCGGCACCGCGCGCGGCCTGCCCCCGAACTCCAGCTCGACGGACAGGCCGGCGCCGCGTGCCTGCTCCACGAGGGCGGCCAGCTCTCCGAGCCCGGGTTGGGGCGTGAGCGGCTGCTGCTGGTCGCAGTCGAGCACCCAGAGCAGGCGACGCAGCTCACGGAGCGCAGCGCGGCCGGTCTCCTCGACGATCTTGAGCGCAGCGGCGGCACGCGCCGGCTCGCGCTCGAGCGTCCAGCGTGCACCGCCGGCCTGGACGACCATCACGCTCAGCGTGTGCGCCACCACGTCGTGCAACTCGCGTGCGATGCGGCGACGCTCGGCTTGAGCCATGGCGACGGCCTGCTCGTCGCGGAGCTGCTCCAGGCCCTGGGCACGCTCGGCCACCTCGCGAGCCATGTCAGCGCGCGCCCTCACGATCCGCCCCGCGAGCCATGACAGCGAAACGAGCAGCGCTGGGAACACGAGATCGCCCCAGCCGAGCGTCTGTTGGGCGACGTCGATCGCGAGCACGCCGCCGAGCGCAAGGCACAGGCCCGCCCATGCCGATCGAGTGCCGCCGTGTGCGCCGCAGGCATAGGGATAGAGCAGCAACAGGACGACCGTCAGCGCGGCCACTTCCGATACTGGCGTGAGCAGGGCACACATGGCCGTCGCCGCCGCAAACGAGAGCCCGACTGCCGCCGGCGGGAACGCGCGCCGCGCCAGCAATGGTGCGGTTATGAGGGTGGACATCAGCCCGTTCGCCCACAGCGGACCTTCGCGCGCCGGAGATAGCGCGATCTCGACCGCCGCTGCGGCGAGCAGGACGGCCACACCAAGCGCGCCGGCGCGAGCCCGACCGGCGCTGCGGTAGCGCTCTCCGCTGCGGGCCCGAGACTCCGCGCCCCGGCGCGGGCGGTCCGGTGAGGTCCGCGCTGCGCGCGGGCTGCCATTCAAGGGCAAGCGCACGCGCATCACCTGCCCACCGTTGCGGGTAGGAGCCACCCGCAGCTCCCCACCGAACGCCCTCACTCGCTCGGCGATTCCGACTGTCCCGGCCCCGCGCCGCTCGAGCGCCGGTGGCTGCGGTTGTCCCGCGTGCTCGGCATGCGGCGGCGACGAGTTCCCGCAGCCCTCTGTCACGGTTTCCAGCTGCAGTACGCGGCGGCCGTAGCGGACTCGTACTCTCGTCGCGTCACGGTTGCCGGCGCCCGCTGCGCCCAACGCCTGCTCGACGATGCGATAGGCCGCGACCTCGAGGCCGGGCGGCAGCTTCACGGGCTCACCCTCGACGACCAGCTCGATCGCTCGGCCATCCGCGCCCATCCGATCGATCAGCGCGCCGAGGCGGCTGAGGGACGGCGACGGAGCAAGCGCGAGAGCTTCGTCGCCGCGACGCAAGACGCCCAGCAGGCGACGCATCTCCGCAAGCGCCGAGGTTCCGGTGCTCTCGAGGACTTCGATCGCCGCGGGGGCGTGCCGGGGATCACGCGTGGCGAGCATGCGCGCCGCGTGCGCCTGGACGACCATCTCGCCGATGCTGTGGCTCACGATGTCGTGCAGCTCTCGCGATACTCGGTCCCGTTCATGGCCGGCCGCGACCTCTGCCTGCAATCGGCGGCCCGCGTCGAGGGCGCGTGCCTCGCTCTCCAGGACCTCGACGAGTCGCGCACGGTCTCGCACGACTCGTCCGCCCGCCGCTGGCGCCAGCGTGAGACCCGCCGCGATCGCCGCCGACGCCGCGCTGCCGTCGCTGATGCCGATGAGCCCCGCCACCACGAGCGCGCAGCCGCCACCCGCCACGACGACCGTCCGGCCACCGGCGTGGCGCCCGAGCGAATAGGTGGCGATCAGCAAGCACAGGTAACCGACGAAGGTCTGCTCGAACAGCGCGATCTCCGTGAAGGGTCCCTGCACGGCCAGCGCCACGCTTACCGCGAGCGCAACGGTCGCCGGTCGGCTTCGCCGGTAGGCGAGCGGTAGTGCAAGCGCGGGAACAAGCGCGAGTGCTGCCGGGCGTTCGGTGGCGACCGCGAGCACCGCCTCGACGATCCCCGCGGTGAGCAGTGACCCCGCAAGCAGCGCGTCGCGCCGGTCCACCAGCGAATCACTCGCGACTTCATGAAGTGAGCGCAGAAGCCTCACGACGCCACGCTACTACGGCGCATCAGGACGCGCATCATCCGCGCGAGCGACTCGGCTACTTCGTTCGGATGACCCCGAGCTCCGCCCCGAAGGCACGCGATATCGCTCCCGCGGATGGCGACAGCGCGGGCTCTGGCGGTGAGGGTGAGAGACGACAGCGCTCGACTCGGGTCGGCGTGTGAACGAAAGGCGGCCATGACCAAGTCACATCACATAGTTCGCTGCGGTGCGCTTGCGACGACCCTGGGAGGCGCCGCCTTCGTGGCGGAAGGGTTGCTTTACCTGACCGCTGAGCGGGCGCTCCAGGACCTCCTCTTGGCGCTTGCGTACATCCTCGTCGCGGCCGGGCTGATCGGATTTCACGAAATCCAGAGGGGTCGCTTGCGGTTGTCGGGACGGCTCGGTTTCGACGCCGCCATCGTCGGGTGGGCAGTCGCACTCGTCGGCCACACTGCTTCGCTCGAGGCAGTCCACGGACTCGGCTTCGCGATCGCGCTGGTCGGCTATCTGCTCTACGGCATCGCCAGCTTCCGCGGCCGGGTCATTCCCCGCTGGAGCGGTGCGGCGATCGCGGTTGCGGGACCACTCTCGCTCCTCGTCGGTGAGTACACGACCGTCGTCTTCGGCCTACTCTGGGTCGTCCTCGGCTACGCGCTCTGGTCGGAAGCTGCACGTGGCGCTGCAGCAGGCACCGCGCCGGGCGGAGCGGATCTGCGTGCGAGCGCTCGCGCTTAGCAGGAACCAGCGACAGCGACAGCGACCCCGACGCCGCGGCCAACCGTCGTACCGACGAGAGGCATTGAAGGGACTGGCGGGGCGACTCAGTCCTCGGGTCTGCAGGCCAATCCTGCAGACCGGCCAGGGCCGGATCGCGAGGCCTCGGCTCGCTCGCACGAGTGGCGCACGGCTCCGGCCACTACCTCGCCGGGCGAGACGGCCGGCTGTGCTTCTGCCCGGACGGCAGGAGCGTTCTCCGCAGAGCGCTCCTCCGCGACAACGGGGTGGGTATTCACCGGCGCCGACAGCTGATCGGCTCGCCGTACTGGAGATCTCCGACCGACCCTGATACGCCACATCCTCCGCGATCAGCGTCGTGCCGCGCAGGCCGTCAGCTGGCGACGCAGCGCGACCCGCGACTGCACGTACAGCGATTGGTAGATCGTCTCGGTCGACACCCACATCTCCGGTTCTCGGGAAACCGGCGGCGCAAGCGCCCGGCGATCTGCTCGGGTGAGAAGAGCGGCAGCAGATCGTCCTGCACGCACTCGCGCAGCGCCACGTTGACCGCCAGAGCTTGGCCGGCTTGGGTCGGCTCGCGCGGTCATACGCCAGCGCGTGAGCGCTTGTCGCGCGGTAACGGCCGCCACGACGATCGGCGTTGCGGTCAGCTCGCGCGACACCGTCGACGGCGCATGCCCCAAACGCCGCGCGATCGCGCGGATCGTCTCGCCGCCCGCGATGCCCAGCGCGATCTCCTCGCGCTGAGCGAACGTCAGGCAGCGGCCCTTGAGATCTCGGCCGCGGCGAGGGCGAACGCCGCCGCACGCGGCGACCCAGCGCGAGCCCTGCTTGCGATACGCGCCGACCTGCTCGGCCGCGCCGCTGATGAACTTCGCCGCGCTGCAACGCGGCCCGGCAACACCTGAAACGTCTCGGGGCCCATCCGATTGGTGAACTGACTCATCGAGCACCTCTTGACGTCGCCAGCGAAATCCGTTGCAGCCAGACGGACCCCCGGGCGCCGGGCGCGCGCGTCGGTAGCCGCTACGCCTCGCCCTCCGGGCTCGCCTCCGCTGCGACCGACGACCACCCCATCAGCCCCACCGGACGGTCCTCAGCAGACCCCGCTCAACAGGTCACTGTTGCGATCACCGCGAGAACCCAAGGTTCCCCCTGTGCGACGATCTGCGAGCTGAATGAGCGTTCCATGTCGGCGCCGACTGGCTCCGCTCATCAGGTGAAGGGCCGCGAGCGGTCCGGCCGACGACACCGGGAGACCACGATGCCGAAGTATCTGCTGCACGACGAGTACACGCCGCAGGCGCCGCCCGGAGGTCGTTGATGACCGTCGAGCGCCTGGAGCACATCGGCATCGTCGTCGACGAGCTCGCGGAGGCGACCGCGTTCTTCGTCGCACTGGGGCTCGAACTGGAGGGCGAGGCGTCCGTACAGGGCGGCTCGGTGGACCGCATCAACGGGCTCGAGGGCGTGCGGGCGGATGTCGTGATGCTGCGGACCCCGGACGGCAACGGCAAGGTCGAGCTGGCCAAGTACCGCTCGCCCTCATACGAGGGCCACGACGGGTCGGCGCCGGCCAACGCCCCAGGCATCCGCCACATCCTCTTCGTCGTCGACGACGTCGAGGCATCCCTCGCCGGCCTGCGAGCGCATGGCGGCGAGCTGGTCGGCGAGCTGGAGAACTACGAGAACAGCTACTTGCTCTGCTACGTGCGCGGCCCGGCGGGGATCATCGTCGAGCTGGCGGAGAAGATCGGCTGATCGGTGTACGAGCGCTCAGACATCGGGGTCGCAGACGCGAGAGGTGTCCGACTGCCGTTCGGCTGGGACGCGCTGGGTCGTGCGTCTGCCCAAGCCCGCGCCGGGCCGATCAGCGTCCCGCTGGGTGACCGTGCTGAGCTTCTCGATGAGCTGGTGCACGTCAACGCCGCGCGCCTGGATCGACTCGACGCCGACGCGCTGCGTGACGTCGCCTGCCTTCACCTTGCCGCTTGATGCGGCTCAGTGCGGCGGCGGCGCGTAGTGCTCGGCGAAGACCTTGTGGACGAGCTCGCCGCGGCTGGAGACGCCGACCTTCTCGAAGATCGCCTTCACGTGGTCGCGGACGGTGTGCGGCGAGAGGTGCAGATGCGTGGCGATCTCGCCGGTGCCGAGGCCGCGGGCGATCGCGCGCGTGACGTCGACCTCGCGGTGGGTGAGCC
>DATMJM010000011.1:0-7639 GCA_035553935.1 Solirubrobacteraceae bacterium | reverse complement strand
CCGCCCTGCACCCAGCTCGTCAGCAGCGTGACCTCGTCGGTCGTCACGGGCGAGGCGAGCACGACGGTCTGCTTGCCGGCGAGCTTGTCGGTCGTGACCGGCCCGTCGACCACGGTGAACGAGTTGAGCCCCTCGCTGCGCAGGATCTCGGCGTAGTAGCGCGTGAACTTGTCCGCCGGCGAGGTGACGAGCAGGATCGGCCCGCCGGGCCCGTCGCCGGGCGAGGGACCGGCGGTCGTGAACGTCCACACCTTGTCGCTCGCCAGCGGGTTGGCGCTCGTGTCGGCGATGCCGCCGTCCCCGCCCTTCAGGCGGGCGGTGTAGGTCGCGTTGAAGGCCAGGCTCGACTCCGGGTCGAGCGTCGCCGCGCGCGCCTGCGCGTCATAGGCGACGGTGGCCGGCACGAGCGCGCCGTTCTCGTCGCGCAGCGTGAACGTCGACGACGTCACCGAGGCGGGATCGAGCTGCTCGTCGAAGGTCGCGCTGACGCGGGCGGCCGGGTCGACGTCGGACGCGCCGGCGGTCGGCATCGTCTGGGTGACGTCCGGGCCGCGCGTATCGGGCGGGATCGTGCGCTCGAACGTCGCGTCGACCCAGTAGTTCGTGGCGTTGAAGGTGTTGGTGGGGAAGCCGCTGGCGCCGTAGCGGTAGACGCCGTTGCCGCCGTCGGTGCCGTCGGCGAGGCCGACCATCGGCGGACGCGACGCGGCGCTTGCGAAGTACCCGCCGTCGCGGGCGTAATAGCCGTTGGGCGAGTAGTACGACGTGATGTACGTGGTGTCGGCGACGACGGGCACGGGGTTGGGCAGGTTGACCTGCTGCCAGCCCGAGGCGGTCTCGTTCGTGAAGGTCGCCGAGGCCAGCAGCTGCCCGCCGGCCGACCAGAGGTGGCCGGTATGCGTCCCGCTGTTGTTGGCCTGCTTGTAGAAGCGCAGCGCGGTGATGTAGCCGTCCTCGATCGTGCGGAACTTCATGCCGACCTCGAGCGGCTGGTCGTGGTTGGCGTCGCCCGAGGGGCCCGCGGTAGGCGCGAAGACCGTGCACGGGCAGTCATCGGAGGTGTTGAACGTCCAGCTGTAGTCGGCGGCGAACTCGTTGCCGGCGGTGTCGGTGACGCCCGCCGTGCCGCTCTTGACCGTCGCCGTGAAGCTCGTGCCCAGCGGCAGCGGGGAGGACGGCGTGAGCGTCGCCTTGCGAGCCGCGTCGTCGTACTCGACGTTGCCGACGATCGGATTGCCTGCCGCATCGCGCAGGACGATCGAGCCGCCGTTGACGGTGAGCGGGTCCAGCCGCTCGTCGAACGTCACCGTGACCTTCGCGCCGGCGGGCACCGCCGACTGGCCGTCGGTCGGGCTCACCGAGCTCACGCGCGGCGGGCGCGTGTCGGGCGGTCGCGTGTACGAGAAGCTCGCGTCGACCCAGTAGTTGGACATGTTGAACGACTGGTCCGGGAACGAGCTCGCCGACCCGTACTTGTAGACCCCGTTGCCGCCTCCGAGCCCGCCCGGCGCGGTCAGCGGCCCGCGCGTGATGTCGGTGCTGAAGTAGCCGCCGTCGATGCCGTAGCGTCCCTGCGGGGAGTGGTAGGAGACGACGTAGATCGTGTCCTTCGCGATCGCGACGGGCTCGACGAGGGGCTCCTCCTGCCAGCCCGATGCGGTCTCGTCGGCGAACGTCACGCGGGCCAGGAGCTCGCCCGTCGCGCTCCAGAGGTTGCCCGTGTGAACGCCGGTGTTGCTCGGCTGCTTGTAGAAGCGCAGCGCGGAGATGAAGCCGTCCTCGTCGGCCTTGAACCTCATGCCGACCTCGAGCGGCTGATCCTGCTGGGCGTCGCCGGCGGGCCCCGCCGTCGGCTCGAACAGCGTGCACGGGCACGCCGTGCCGGTGCTGAACGTCCACGTCCAGTCGGCGGCGAGCGCGTTGCCGGCGACGTCCTGCACGCCTCCCGCGCCGCCCTTGACCGTCGCCGTCAGCGTCGCGCCGATCGGCAGCGGGGCGTCCGGCGTCAGCGTCGCGCGCTTCGTCGCGTCGTCGTAGGCGACGCTGGCGGCGATCGTGGTCGTGCCGCTGCTCAGCGTGAAGGTGCTGGAGTTCACCGTCGAGGGGTTCAGCGGCTCGTCGAACGTCGCCGTCGGCTTCGCCGAGCTGAGCACGCCGGTCGCGCCGTCGGCCGGCGTGACGGCCGTGATCGCGGGCGGTCTCGTGTCGGCCGGCTCGGTGCGCTCGAAGACGACGTCGACCCAGTAGTTCGTCGCGTTGTAGGTGTCACTCGGAAAGCCGCTCGTCGCGCCGTAGCGGTAGACGCCGTTGCCCCCGTCGACGCCGTCGGCCAGGCCCGTCAGCGGCGCGTTGGTCTTCGCGGTGGAGAAGTAGCCCGGGCTGAAGCCGAAGCGGCCGGCGGCCGCGAAGTACGACGCGATGTACGTGGTGTCGGGCGTGATCCGGACCGGCGCCGGGAGCGCGACCTCCTGCCAGCCCGACTCGGTCTCGTTCGTGAACGTCGCCTCGGCGAGCTGCTGGCCGCCGGCCGACCACAGGTGGCCGACATGAGTCCCGGTGTTGTTGATCTGCTTGTAGAAGCGCAGCCCGGTGATGTAGCCGTCCTCGCTGGAGCGGAACTTCATGCCCACCTCGACGGGCGAGTCGACGAGTGCGTCGGTGTCGACCGGCGCATCGGTCGGCGCGAACACGGTGCAGGGGCAGGCCGGCTCCTGCGCGTGCGCGAGCGCGGGCAGCATCGCAACGGCGGTCGCGACTAGCGCGACGAATCGCAGCGGCGCGACCCGCATCAGCGCTCTCTGCCGTACGCGGTGGCCACGGTGCGACCGTCGCTGGGCGCCGTCGTGCTGCCGCCCTCGGCGCTGACATCCGAGGTCATGGGCATCCACAGCAAGCAGGCGGCCATACAGACTCAAAAAATAGGTGCATCACGCGGCTCGCGCACGCAATCCCAGACCTTTGGATAGGCGGGGCGAAGGCGATTTGACGGCCATCACGGCGGCGGCTGCTCCGCCGGCGCCAGGCGCTCGACGGCGGGCATCCGCAGCGCCAGTCGCTGCGCCACGCGCTCGCCTCCGAGGGCCAGGCCGAAGGCCGCCATCGGCACGAGCGCCAGCTCGAGGCGCAACGCGCTGAAGACGGGCACGAGCAGCACGAAGACGACGCCCGCGGCAGCAGCGCCCTGCAGCAGGATCGTGGCCGGCGTGCGCTGAGTTCCGCGCCCAAGGGCGAACAGCAGCGCGAGGCCGGCCAGCAGGTACAGAGCCGAGTACCAGGCTCCGTCGAGCACGAAGCCGCCGTCGGCGTGCAGCATGTCGATCAGGGCGCCGGGGTAGCGCTCGACGACGAAGCCCCAGCTTCCGTCGGGGTTGGGCTGGGCGTCGTTGAGCATCGTCGCGAGCAGCTCGCGGGTGGGCGTCGAGTACAGCAGCAGCACCGGGGTCGCGGCGGCGACGCCGGAGGCGAACAGGGCTGCAGCGACCCGCGTCCTGAGCGCGACGGCGGCGACGCCGGCGGCGAAGACGGGAATCCACGTGCTGTCGCGGGTGAACGACAGGACGAGGATCGCGAGGAACCAGGGCGCGATCCAGCGTGGGCCGCGCCGCAGCGCGAGGACGCCGCAGGCGAGTGCGGCGGCCTCGAGCGCCAGGCCCCAGCTATCGGTCTGGGGGAAGCCGGAGTGCTCCGTGAGGGCGGGCAGGAAGATCGTCAGCAGCGCCACCGCGGTCGCGATCGGCAGCCCGAACCGCAGCAGCAGCAGGCCGAAGATCGCCAGCACCGCGGCGACGTAGCCCGCGATCGACACGTCGAGCAGGGCCCGCTCGCCTGCGACCGGCGCGATCGCCTTGGCGGCGTAGGGAACCGATAGGCGACGCTCGTAGAAGCGCATGTGATACGCGGCCCAGCCGGGATCGCCCGAGCGCTCGGGGTCGATGCGGCGAAGGTCCGCTCCGAGGCTTGCGCCGAACGTGCGCTCCAGCGCGCTGTCGCGGTCGGCCCCCCCGAGCTCGAGGGCGCGCGCCTGGTAGAACAGTCCGTCCGGGGTCCAGTGCGGCGGCCCGCTGAGGTGTCCGCGCATCGCCACGAGCGCCACTGCGACGAGGGCGAGCGCGACGAGCAGCCTGACAGCCACGCGGTCCATCGTCGGATCATCCCGGCTCATGCCCCGGCGCGACCTCCCCGGACGGTTAGATCCCGCGGCGCTCAGCGCGGTCAGGCGGCCGGAGCGTCAGGCGCGGACGGGGCCCGCCGGTCGCGGACGCGACGGCGGCGACTCGGCGCCCTGCTCGCGCACGGGCGGCGCCGGCTCCTCGCGCGTCGCGAGCGCCGCGAAGCCGAACATGATGAACGCCAGGAACGTGACCTGGATGAAGGCGAAGGCGTCGAACGTGACCATGCCGGCCGCGTACGCCGCGAGCGCGCCCGCGAGCGCCGTCGCCAGCCATCCGTCGGGCCCGGGGTCCGAGCGCGCGCGCCGCGCCAGCCGCCCGATCGCCCGTCCGAAGAGCCACAGCAGGCCGATCACCCCCAGCGCGCCGATCTCGAGCAGGGTCCCGAGCCACTGGTTGTCGAGGATCCGGGCTCCGCCGATGGGGCCGGCCTCCGACGTGATCCGCGTGCCGAAGCCCTGACCGACGAACGGGCTGCGCGAATGGGCGCGCAGCGACGGGGCGAGATCTGCGATCCGTCCCGCGCCCGTGCCCTCGCCCTTGGACTGCTCCTGGATGACGTAGACGGGGTCGAGGATCACGCGGAACGTCCCCAGCGTCCCCGGCATGACGCCCTGCACGACGACGAACAGGACGACGAGGTAGGGCAGCAACCGCAGGACCTGCGCCCGCTGCAGCCACAAAAAGACGACGAACAGGACCATGAGCATCATGGTCGCCGTGCGCGATCCGGTCGCCAGCGCGCCGAGCGAGAGGATGCCGCCGATCGCGAGCCATCCGACCTTCCCGCTGCGCTTGAAGAGGTACACAGCCAGCGGGATGAGCATCACCAGCGCCGCCCCGAGCGCGATCGAGTGCTGCGCCGAGGCCAGCGCGCGAACGCCGGTGCCGCGCACGATGTGCGTGCCGATGTCCTCGTAGGTGAGGAACGGCAGGATCGACCCGAGGCCGTTGAAGGCGTTGAATCCGCTGCGCCACTCGTACAGGGCGAAGCACGCCAGCACGCCGCCGCCGAGCACGAGCAGGCGGATCATGCGGTCGAGCTGCCTGCCGGGCTTGATGACGCTGGCGATGAAGCACAGCAGCAGGAAGTAGCTGCCGAAGAACGTCACCGCCTTGACGACGAAGTCGCCGGCGGCGCTCACGCGCCCGACGTTGAGCGCCAGCGAGGCGAGGATCGCCAGCCAGATCGCCGCGATCGGCGCGCCGAAGCCCGTCGGCCGCCAGCGTACCGCCGGGTCGGCCGCGAGGGCGAAGGCCCAGCAGGCGAGCACCACCGCGATCACGACGCGGTAGGGCTCCAGTGCGATCGGCAGTTCCTCGCCGACGGTGTACCGGCGGATCGGGATGAACAGGATGACGAGGAGGATCAGCGCCAGCAGCGTCTGCCATGCCAGCAGCCAGCGCTGGAAGGCGACCAGGACGAGCGGCACGACGAAGATCGCCAGCACCGCGACCGGCTGTCGGCCGCTGACCGCGGTCAGCAGCGACAGCGTGACGCCCGTGGCGAGGACCGACCACAGCGCCAGCTCGCCGGGCGAGCGGCGCACGGCGCCGGCGGGCGGCGCGGGATGTCCCGCCGCCGCCCCCTCGCTCACGGCGGCGACCGCCTTCCCGCCGCGGCGTGGCGCTCGGGCACCCCCGCGCGTTCCGGGGGCGGCGCCAGGCGCTTGGTACGGGCCTCGTCGTGCGAGGGCGGCGGCGTCGACATCCAAGGCGCGATCGCCGCCAGCTCGTCGTCGTCGCGGTCGCTCGGCGACCGGCGGGGCCCTCGCAGCGCCTCGAGCAGGTGCACGACCGCGAGGGTGCCCAGGAGGCAGAGGACCAGCGCGATGACCGCCATCGTGCGCGAACGTCCAGACGCCAGGACGACGTCGGGCGGGTCGAGCAGCTTGACCTCGACGCGCTTGCCGACCGGGATCTCGTTGGCGGTCTGGCGCTCGGCGAGGATCGTCCGGAGCGCCTCGTAGATGGCGAGATTGAGCCGCTCGGCGTTGCGCCGGCTGTCGGAGTCGGCCCGCAGCTCGATGATCGGCAGCGCCTGGGAGCCCGTGCTCGACAAAAACGGGCTGGCCTGGATCTGCGACGTCTTCGGCCGGCCCTGCACGCGTCCCAGCACCTCGGCGGTCATCAGGAACTTCGCGTACAGGTCGGCGAGGTTCGCAAGCCGCCCGGGATCGGCGAACTCGACCTGCTCGTTCGGCGTCGCGTTCGTGGGGACCGCAGCGCGCCCGTCGGCGGCGCGGGCCTGATCGGTCTCGCGCGTGGGCAACGTCACGCGGCCCTCCGGGAAGCCGGGCTGGGTCACGTGGATCGACGAGACCGCGGTCCAGACCTCCGTGCCACGCGGCGTGAAATGCAGGCCGCCGCTGAACGACACCGAGTACGACGCCAGCACGGCGAGCACGATCGCCAGCGACAGACCAGCCGCCGCCACCGTGCGAAAGCGCCACACCACCGCAGCATGACGGGCGAGATCCATGCCGCGAATCGTACGGGCGTCCTGCGAGGGCAGCACTAGACCAAGGCACAGGAGTAGTGCACCGCGCGCCTGCCCGCGGGGCCTAGCATCGTTGCGCATGCGCCGCGCGCTGCTACTCGCCCGCCACTTCCCGCCGATCGGCGGCGCCGGCGTGCACCGGACGCTGGGCTCCGTGCGGCATCTGCCCGAGCACGGGTACCAGCCCATCGTCGTCACCGGGCCCGGCGATCACCGCGACCGCTGGAATCCACATGATCCCGAGCTGCTAGCCGCCGTCCCTGCTGGCATCGAGGTCCACCGGCTCGACGGTCCTGAGCCGGGGCCACGGTCGGCTGTCCTGACGCGCGTCGACGGCCTGCGCCAGGTTCCGCCGCCTTGGGAGCAGTGGTGGGTCGAGCGCAGCCGCGCGCTCGGCCGGCGCGTCGGCGCCGATGTCGACGTCGTCATCGCCTCGTGCCTGCCGTATCACACGAGCTTCGCTGGGGCCGCGCTGGCCGGCGACCTCGGCGTACCGTGGATCGCGGACCTGGAGGATCCCTGGGCGCTCGACGAGATGCGGACGTACCCGACAGGGCTGCACCGCCGCCGTGAGCTGCGTCGGATGCGGACCGCGCTGCAGAGCGCGGCGGCGATCGTCATGTGCGCGTCGGAGGCGGCGGTGCGCATCCGCTGCGCCTTCCCGGAGCTCGCCGCGCGCGTCCACGCGATCCCGATCGGCTACGAGCCCGCCGACTTCGACGTCGCGGCGTCGCCCGACCGCGACGACGACGTCCTGCGCATCGTCCACTCCGGCTCGATGCACACCGACTTCGGACTGCAGATACGCCGCACGCGCGCGCGGCGTATCTGCAGTCCGAAGTCGGTGTGCATCGAGCCGGAGTGGACGATGCGCAGGACGTCGAAGTCGGCGGGCTCGTAGCCGATCGGGATCGCGTGGACGCGCGCGGCGAGCTCCGGGAAGGCGCGGCGGTGCAGCCCTGTCGGGTAC
>DATMJM010000010.1:0-2202 GCA_035553935.1 Solirubrobacteraceae bacterium | reverse complement strand
TTCTCGCCGTTGAGGACGATCGCCCGCAGCCCCGCGAGCTCGTCGACGCGCCGGACGTAGGAGGGCGCGTCGATGACGGAGACGCCGAGCTCGCCGAGGCTGCGGCCGTCGCTGGACTCCACCTCCGCGACTGCCGGGGCGACCGCCCGCTTGTCGCCGACGCGCACGATCGGCTCGCCATCCCGGAAGAACACGATCCGCTCGATCGCGCGGCCGTCGAGCAGCTGCCGGGCGCGCCTGCGCGCGCGATCGAGGTCACCGTCCTGCAGCGCGCCGGTGAACACGCGGTCGCGACCGACGTCCCTGACGGCCTGCTCGGCGAGGGCCTTCTGCTCGCCGAAGAGCTCGCTGGCGAACGTGTGGCGCTGGTTGATGGCCGCCTCCGCCTGGCCGGTGGCGCTCTCGTCGATGAGGCGGAACAAGAGGAACGCAACCGCCAGCATCGGGACGATGACGATCAGCACGAAGAACAGCGCCAGACGGTTGCGGAAGCTCACCTGTCCGGAGCGTATCGGCGCGTTCGGCCCGTTCCCCGACCCCTATCTGCGGACGCGCAGGGGTTACACTGTCCGCTCCTCGGGGCTATAGCTCAGTTGGGAGAGCGCCTGGATCGCACCCAGGAGGTCGGGGGTTCGAGTCCCCCTAGCTCCACTCCGAGCGTGCGGGCCCAAACCCGCCATGCGCCCGCCGCGCACTGTGCACGGACCGGACCATCACGCCTGGCGATACGGTCAGCCTTCGCGAGGAGCATCGCGGCTCGCGCGCACACCCCCTGGTCGGCCCGGTACGTCAGCAGCCCGTTCGGCGGTCGCAATCCCGTACGCCAGACCATGAACTCGCGACCTGCAGGAAGAGCACTGCTCCGGCGCGAACGCGGACCATGGGGCGAAGAAGGCGCAAGATCCCCGCGCGCGTTGCGATAGCTGCGAGGCGCGCGCGACTGCCCCAGACAAGCAGCCTTCGTTGATCAGTGCTTTCCGCGGCGCTTCCTGCCGTCGCGCTGCTTTCGCCTCGGCGGGTCCAACCGCCGTCAAGCCGCCAGCCAGCAACGCGTCTCGGGCTCGCCCCCGACGGCGTGCAGCCACTGGCCGGTGTACGATCGCCCAGCGAGGTAGATGAGTCCCAGTCCGATCGTCCGGCGAGTGCTGCTCGGCGCTGCGGAGGCGTCGCTGGATGTCGCCGGCGCGGCGCTTCTTCCGGGCGCCTGGCCGGTACTCAGGGGTGCGCTCGAGCCCGTGCTCGACCGTCTCAGCAAGCGCTTGGGCGGCGACGTCACGGCCTCGCGCGAGCGCGCGCAGCGCGCCGCCGACGAGTTCGAGGCCGACGAGCACCTGCAGGAGATCTTCACGAGCAGGCTCGTGGACGACCTCGACGAGCTCATCGCGCGCGGCGAGAAGCTCGATGCCGACGTGCACAAGCTCATGCTCATCGCCGCCGGCAGCGAGGACACGCTGCGCGCGGTGCTGGGCGGCATCGACCGCATCGACCGACGCCTGGAGGAGGGCGTCGACCTCAGCGAAGAGGCGGTCGAGAAGCTCGCCGAGGCCGTCGCGGCCCGGGCCGCGACAAGCCGTAGCGTGCGCGGCCTGGCGCTGCGCGAGATGGGACCGGTGGCCGAGCTCGTCGAGCGCCAGGTACAGCGCCTTCAGGTCCGCGCCGTCGAGCTCGTCCAAGAGGGCGCCTCGGACCGCGCAGTCGACGAGTTGCGCGAGGGCCTGCTCCTGGTCGCCGCGCTGCTCAATGAGGCGCCGACCGACGTCCGGCTCCTGCTCCAGCTCGGCTTTCTCTACAAGACCGCGGCGCAGGCCTTCGACGCGCTGGGCGAAGAGGGCCGCGTGACGGAGTACGTCGACGCCGCTGAAGCGGTCTTCGGCCTGGTGATGGAGGACACCGACCGCGACTACCGATCCGCGATCGACACGGCCAACCTCGTCCACGGGCTGGGCAACATCGACCAGCAGAAGGGAGCTCTCGAAACCGCCATCCTGAAGTACGAGATGGCGACCCGGATCTATCCCGATCACGTCTACGCGTGGCACGACATCTTTGCCGCCAATCACGCGCTCGCGAGCACCGGCCGGGCGCACCTCGCGCAGATGCGGGCGGCGCTCGACAAGGTCAAGGAACTCGAGCACCAGCGCACCCGTCTCGGCCGGCGGCACGTTGCCCGCCTGGAGCGCGCGCTCGAGGCGCTCGAAACGC
>DATMJM010000009.1:0-10318 GCA_035553935.1 Solirubrobacteraceae bacterium | reverse complement strand
CTCCGCGATCGGCCGCGGCGGCGGCCGATCGCGCTCGCTCAGCGCGCGCGCAGCAGAGCGCTGACGCGCGCCGTCAGATCGCGCACCGCGGCCGCCGCGTCGCCGCCCTCGAGCCGCAGCTTCTCCGCCGCGCGCCCGCGGCTGCGCAGCGTCTCGAGGTCGCCGAACGCCTGCGCGTTCTTCAACACGCGGAAGGAGTACGGCTGGCCGGGGATCTCGACGTCCTCGTCAGCATCGTGCACCAGCACGAGGAACCGGCCGACGGGCGGGCCGCCCTTGTGCAGCTGGCCGGTCGAGTGCAGGTAGCGCGGGCCGTAGCCGAACGTCGTCGTGGCCTTCGTCGCGTCGCGGATCACGCCGCGCAGCTCGGCGACCGCCTCGTCGATCTGCGCGCTCGGCGCCATGAAGCCCAGTAGCGCGACATAGTCGCCGGGACCCGCCTCGGCCAGCAGCGCGCGCAGCGCGTCGTCGCTTGCGTCCTCGGGCTCGTGCAGCGCGCCGCCGCCGGAGATCTCGCCGAGGATCTTGACGGTCATGTCCTTGGCCGCCTGGACGTCGGGCTGGTCGAAGGCGTTGATCTGAAGCGCCCAGCCGGCAACCGCGGTCGCGAACTCCGCGAAGAAGAAGATCCGCCCGAGGTCGCCGGGCCCGCCCGCCGACAGCGTGACCGTCGGCTGGTTGGCGCCGGCGAGCGCCTTGACCTGCTCGTCGAGCGTCTCGTTCGGCGCGTCCATGTCGCGCAGGTAGATGAACACGCGATCCTCGCCATAGACCTCCGGCGCGCCGACCGGCTCGTCGGTGACCGGCACCGCGCCCTTGCCGTGCTTGCCCAGCGACTCGGCCACGAGCTGCTCGACCCACAGGCCGAGGGACGCGATCGCGTCGTCGACGACGAACGTCAGCTTGTCGCGGCCCTGCATCGCCAGCGCGCCCAGCGAGGCCCCGAGCCACAGCCCGCTGTTGCCCTCGGCCGTCGAGCCGACCGCGCAGGCCTCCGCGGCGACGCCCGCGCCCTCCAGCAGCGAGTCGAGGTCGACGCCCATCAGCGCCGCCGGCACGAGCCCGAAGTACGTCAGCGCGCTGTAGCGGCCACCGACGTCGGGGTCGTTGAGGAACGTGCGCCGGAAGCCGCGGTCGCGCGCGAGCTGCTGCAGCGACGAGCCCGGATCCGTGATCGCGACGAACTGCTCGCCGTGCGGCCGCAGGCTCCAGAAGTGCTCGAACAGCGACAGCGTCTCGATCGTGCCGCCCGACTTCGTGGATACGAGAAACAGCGTCTTCTCCAGATCCACCGCGTGCTCCGTCGCGAGCACCGCGCCGGGGTCGGTCGAGTCGAGCACGTGCAGCCGCAGGCGACCGTGCTGCACGTCGCCGAATGACAGGCGCAGCACCTCGGGGGCCAGCGAGGATCCGCCCATGCCGAGCAGCACGGTGTCCGTGTAGCCCGCCTCGCGCGCCTGCGTCGCGAACGCCTCGAGGTCGTCGATCTCCTCGGCGTAGGTCTCGTGCGCGTTCAGCCACCCGAGCCGGTCGGCGACCTCGGGCTGCCCGGCATCGCCCCACAGCGTGTCGTCCTTGGCCCAGATCCGGCGCGCGACGCGCTCGTCCTCCGCGCGGTTGACGAGCTGAGCGATCATCGGCTCGAGCTCGTCGGGCAGCGACGAGTCGATCGTCTCCGGGCGGCCCGTGAAGATCGCCTCGCGCTTGGCCTCGATGCCGGCGAGCAGCTTCTCCATCGGGGTCACGAAGGCGTCGATGCCCTCGCGCAGGAGCGTGTCGGTGACGTCGTCCATGTCGATGCCGGCGGCGGCAAGCTCCTCGAGCACCGGCGCCGGATCCTCGCGCACGGTCTCGCCGCTGACCTCCAGGCGCTCGGCGCACGCCAGCAGCGTCTGCATCGGCATCGTGTTGACCGTGTCGGGCCCGATCAGCTCCTCGATGTACTTCGTCTCGGGATAGGCCGGGTTCTTCACGCCGGTCGAGGCCCACAGCGGCCGCTGGACGTGCGCGCCGGCTTCGCGCAGCTGCGCGAAGCGCTCGCCGCCGAAGATCTGCTCGAAGCGCCTGTAGGCGGCGCGCGCGTTGGCGACCGCCGCGCGGCCCTGCAGGTCGCCGCGGCCGAGCGCCTCCAGGCGCTTGTCGACCTCGGAGTCGACGCGCGAGACGAAGAACGACGCGACGGAGCGCACGTCGAGCTCCTTGCCCTCGGCGTGGCGGCGCTCGAGTCCCTTGATGTACGCCTCGGCGACCTCCGCGTAGGCCTCGACGGAGAACAGCAGCGTGACGTTGACGTTGATGCCCTCGTAGATCGCCTGCTGGATCGCTGGCAGCCCCTCCGGCGTGCCGGGGATCTTGATCATCGTGTTGGGCCGGTCGACGCGGCCCCAGTACTCGCGGGCCTGGGCGAGCGTGCGGTCGCAGTCGAACGCGAGGTCCGGATCGACCTCCAGCGAGACGTAGCCGTCCTCGCCGTCGAGGTCGTCGAAGACCGAGCGCAGGACGTCCGCCGCCTCCTGCACGTCCTGGATCGCGATGTCCTGGTAGATCGCGCGGGCCAGCGCGCCGCCGCGCGCGAGCTCCTCGATCTGCCCGTCGTAGTCCGGTGAGCCGAGGATCGCCTTCTCGAAGATCGCCGGGTTGGAGGTGACGCCGCGCAGGCAGTCCTCCTCGACCATGCGCCGCAGCTCGCCGCCATGCGTGAGCGAGCGGCGGATCTGGTCCAGCCAGGGGCTCGTCCCGGTTGCCGCCAGCGCCGACAGGCGCGGGTTGATGTTCACCGCTTGGCTCACCAGCTTGCCTCCAATCCGTCACGTTCGATCTTCAAGACCTTTCCCAGGCGGCGCGCATGGCGCTCCTCGCCGCTGAACTGCGCCCCGCAGAACGCCGCCGTGAGCTCGGCGGCGATCGCCGGCCCGATCACGCGGGCGCCGAGGCACAGGACGTTGCAGTCGTCGTGGCCGACGCCCTGCGCGGCCGTGTAGTGATCGTGGCACACGCTCGCGCGGATACCCGGAAGCTTGCTGGCTGCGACGGAAACTCCCGCGCCCGACCCGCACACGAGGATCGCGCGGTCGATCTCGGAGGCGGCGATCGCGCGCCCGGCGTCCAGCGCGGTGTCCGGATAGTCGTCGTGCTCGCCGAGGTCCACGGCCTCGTGGCCCGCATCGCCGACGGCCTGTGTGACGGCGTCGCGCAGCGGCACGCCGGCGTGGTCGAATCCGAGCCCGATCCGGAGCCCCGCCATCACGCGATCTCCGCCGCGCGCGCGGCCTCCGCGCGCTCGGCCTCGAGCTCGTGGCCGGCCAGAAGCGCCGCGCCGCGGACGCCCGCCAGCGGCCCGTAGCGGGCGCGGCGGATCTCCGTGCGCGTACCGACGCCCGTCAGCCGGTAGCGGCCGGCCTCCTCGCGCGCGGGCGCCAGCAGCAGCTCGCCCGCGACCGACACGCCGCCGCCGACGACGACGAGGTCGGGATCGAAGACGTTGATCGCGTTGGCGATGCCGATCCCGAGCCGGCGGCCGAGCAGCTCGATCGCCACCAGCGCCGCGGGATCGCCGTCCCGCGCGGCCTCGATCACGCGGCCGGGCGTCAGGCCCTGCGCGGCCGCGATCTCGTTCAGGGCGCTGCCCGAGGCGAGCGACTCCAGCGACCCGGGCTGGGGAAAGTCGTCGATGCGGTGAAACGGCGCGCGGCGCAGGTCGGCGCCGACGAGCGTGTGGCCGATCTCGGCGGCGGCGCCGGTCGCGCCGCGGTAGACCCTGCCGCCGATGACGATCCCGCCGCCCACGCCGGTGCCGACCGTGAACATCACGAGGTGGCGCGCGACGAGCGCGCCGTCGTCGCCGTAGGCCTCGGCCAGTGCCGCGCACGTCGCGTCGTTGTCGACGAAGACGGGGATCCCGAGCTCGGCGCGCAGCACCTCGCGCAGCGGCACGTCGTGCAGCGGGATGTTCACCGACGAGCGGATCCGGCCCGTCTCCCAGTCGACCACGGAGGGCACGCCGCCGCGGTGGGCGTCGCCGGCGGCGCGCACGGCGCCGACGAGCTGCGCCACGAGCGCCTCGGCGCTGGTCGTGTCGGTCGGCGCGAGGACGGGCTCGAGCAGCGTCGCGCCGTCGAGCGGCGCCACCGCCACCTTGGTGCCGCCGACGTCCACGCCGATGAGCCGTCGTGCCATGCGCCTCTCAAGCTACCCGGTGTCTCCTCCCGCGCCACAACGGGTAGCTTGCGAGCGGTGGGTGACGCCGGGTCGATCTTCCTCAAGCTCGCGGGATCGCTCGACTACCCGCTGTTCGTGGTGACCGCGACCGACGGCGTGCGGCGCGAAGGCTGCGTCGTCGGCTTCGCGACGCAGTGCAGCTTTCACCCGCCGCGCTTCCTCGCCTGCCTGTCGCGCGAGAACCGCACGTACCGTCTGGCGTGCGGCACCGACGCGCTCGCCGTGCACCTCGTGCCGCGCGCGCAGGCGGCGCTCGCCGAGCTCTTCGGCGGCAAGACCGGCGACGAGGTCGACAAGTTCGCGCGCTGCGACTGGCACGCGGGCCCGCGTGGGCTGCCGATCCTCGACTGCTGCCCGAGCTGGTTCGCGGGCGAGGTCCTCGCGCGCCACGATCTCGGCGACCACGTCGGCTTCTGGCTGGCGCCGCTCGAGTCCCGCTTCGAGGCGGGCGGCGAGCGCAGCCTGTACTTCCAGGAGGTCAAGGACGTCATCGAGCCGGGTCATCCGGCGACGTGAGCACGCCCGCCCGCAACGAGACGCCGGTCGCACTGCGGCGGCTGCTGCCGCGCGACGAGCAGCTCACGCCCGACGAGCTCGCCGCGGAGCTTCACCCGTGGGAGCTCGTCACCCCGCAGCGCCCGCACGTGGCGCTGAACATGGTCCACACGACCGACGGCCGCGCGACCGTCGACGGGCGCACGGCGCCGATCTCGAGCGTCGCCGACCGCCAGCTCTTCCACGCGCTGCGCACGCGCGCTGACGCGATCATGGTCGGTGCGGGGACCCTGCGCGTCGAGCGCTATGGCCGGCTCGTGCGCGACGAGGCGCGCCGCGAGCAACGCCGCCTGGCCGGCCTGCAGCCCGATCCGCTGGCGATCGTCGTGTCGGGGTCGCTGGACCTGCCGGGCGATCTGCCGCTCCTGCAGGACCGCGACTCGCGCGTCGCGATCGTCACGTCGTCGGAGCGGTCGATCGACGGCGTCGGCGCGGACGTGCAGTACCTGCGCTTTCCCGACGGGGTCGATCTGGCGGCCGCGCTCGAGCAGCTGCGCGTCGAGAACCGCGTGCGCTCGATCCTCTGCGAGGGCGGGCCGCACCTCAACGCGTCGCTCATCGCCGGTGGGCTGATCGACGAGCTGTTCGTCACGACGTTCCCGCAGCTCGCCGGCGCGACCGGGGCGCTGTCGATCATGGACCAGGCGCCGCTCGTCACGCCGGTCGCGCTGTCGCTGCTGTCGCTCTGCGAGTACGAGGGCGAGCTGTTCGCGCGGTACGCCGTCGCCGAAGCAGAGCTTGATGCGTCCGTCGACGCGTCCGCTGCGTAGAGGATCTCAAAGCACACCTCAAGCAACGGAAGGCGGCTGACGATGCCCAGCATCGGACCCCTCGAGCTCATCGTCGTACTCGCGATCGCGCTGGTCATCCTGGGCCCGAAGCGGCTGCCGGACGCCGCGCGGTCGCTCGGCAGCGGACTGCGCGGATTCAAGGAGTCGCTCACGGGCGGCTCGGACGGCGAGCGGCAGGTCGCGATCGAGCAGACCGGCTCCGGCGAGCAGCACGGCGCCGGCTCCAACGCG
The DNA here is from genome assembly GCA_035553935.1 of Solirubrobacteraceae bacterium. Lineage (GTDB taxonomy): Bacteria > Actinomycetota > Thermoleophilia > Solirubrobacterales > Solirubrobacteraceae > CADCVQ01. The sequence continues at coordinate 4,523 of DATMJM010000009.1, read as the reverse complement.
ACAGCGGTGCAGTCCGGCACACGCTGAAAGGACGCACAGGACCGAGCAGTCGGCCGGCGCCTGCGAAAGTGGCAAGCCGGCCGCCGGTGCGCTCGCGGAGCCATGCCGCCGAGGCGTTGGTGCCGCCCGCCTTCAGTCCGCTGCGCCGAGTCGGGCGCGCAGCGCCGCACGTTGCGCCTCGTCTGCGAGGTCGCCACGAGCGGCGTCGCCCAACGTGGCGAGCGTCGCCGGGGAAGGGATCGACCGCCCGCCGGCCCGGCCGCCGAGGCCCCACAGAGCCTGCGGCGCGCCGTCGGGCCCCTCGAGCGGAACAGCGACCCACCACTCCAGGTCGAGCGTCTCGCCGGTGCCGCCCGGCGAGCGGGCCGCGGCCGGATCGTGGATGACGAGATGCGCGCCGCCCTCGCGCAGCGCGGCCCACGTCGCGGTGCCGGGCTTGGCGGGCGGGATCGCGTTGCGCAGCCACGTGGTGAGGGCGGCGTCGCCGGCGACCGCGGCGGCCGCGCGGCGCAGCACGCCGCCGCGCACGAGGTCGACGCACGAGACGTCGGCGAGCGTGTCGAGCGCCAGCCGGCATAGCGGTTCCAGGCCGGGTGCGGCCTCGGGAACCACCCCGCTGGCGAACGTCATCGTGACGGTCGTGCCGTGCCCGTCGGGGCCGGGCGCGACGTCCAGCGCCTCTGCGACCGCGCCGACCATCGCAAGCCCGTGGCCGACGCCGGGCGAGTCGGCGCGGCGTGTCATCCCGACGCCGTCATCGGCGACCTCGACGACGAGCTGCCCCTCCGCGACCCGGCAGCGCACCCGCACCGGGCCCACCTCGCGCGCGCCCTCGTAGGCGTGGATGACCACGTTCGTGGCGGTCTCGGAGACGGCGAGCGCGACGGCGTCCCGCAGCTCGGGCGGTGCCCCCGCCGCCTCGGCGAACGCGGTGACGCGGGCGCGCAACTGGCGCACCGCTGCCGGCGCGGCGGGCAGTGTCCAGCACATTGGCTCGTCGACCGCTCTGATCATCGCGGGTCATCAGCTTGCCATGCCCGCTGTGCTGCCGCGCTGCGCACCTTCGCCCCGGGGCACGGTCACCGGGCCGCTGCGTCCGCGGGCCGCGGCCGTATCGCCGAGGGGCCTTCTCGCGCCACGTCGCACGCGTGCACCCGGCGCGTACGATCGGGTCATGGAGCGCAGGCCCCTGGAGGGAATCGGCGCGGCGGACGAGCACCTCGGCCGGCCGATCCCGCTGCCGGCCGCGCCGTTGCCGCTGACGCGCTGGGTGGAGATCGTCGCGAGCGGTACGCGCGCCGTGCAGGTCGAATGGAACCTCGACGCGACGCGACCCGAGGCGCCGGGCCGGCTGACGCTCTACGTCGGCTACGACCCGCCGCCCGAGCGCGGCCTGCCGGAGCCGACGCCCGCGGATCGCTACGCGTATCGCACCGCGCCGCTCGCGGAGGCCGCGCCGGAGTTCCGGCCCGTCCAGGAGCTCGCGTGGCAGCAAGGCGATCTGCATCTGCGCCTGACAGGCCAGGGCCCCTGGGTGCTGACCGAGCTCGTCGCGATCGCCGACTCGATCATCTAGCTTGGCGCGGGCATGGAGCGCCTGACCGTCAACGAGCTCGTGGCGATGCTCGGCGGCCTGTTGCTCGGCGTGTGCCTGTTCGCCAACTGGTACGAGGCGGTCAGCCCGCTGGCGACGCTCGCCGGTCAGACGGGTGTCGGCACGTACAGCGGCTTCGAGACGCACACCGTGCTGCGCTGGCTGCTGCTGGTGATGGCGATCGCGCCGTTCATCCTCGCCTACATCGTGGCGCGCGATCACCAGCTGACATGGGCGCGCGGCGAGCTGACGGCCGTGCTGTCGATCTTCGCGCTCGGCCTGCTGCTCTACGTCGGCGTGATCGACCGCCCGGGCGAGCCCGCCGGCCAGATCGAGCTCGAGTGGGGGTGGTACGTGGCGCTCGCCGGCGCGGTCCTCATGCTCGCCGGCTCGGCGCTGCGCAGCGGGGAGACGGCGCGCCGCCGCAAGCCGCCGGGCACGGTCTGACGGCGCTGCGCTGCGCCGCTGAAACGATCCGCGAACAGCGGGGTACCTGGTGACGTACCGTACAAACCGTCGCGTCAAAAAAGGAGGCGTGATGGAACTCCTCAAGCGGCTCGATCCACTCTGGATCGCACTGCTCATCATCGGTGGCCTCAACTGGGCCATCATCGCGCTGTTCGACACCAACGTCGTGGCCGAGATCTTCGGCACCGGCACGGCGGCCGATGTCATGTACGTCCTCGTGGGGTTCGCGGCCCTGATGTTCGTGCCGCGCCTCTTGGAGGACATGCACATCACGGGGCGCCACACGCACGCCCGCGGCGCCTGACTGCACCGCTCTCGCGACCCGGCCGCCTCTGCCGGCGGCCGGGCGCGCTGCTGAGTCGCATGCGCCCGGCGGCCAGCGCTCCTGCTGGCCTCGCGGATAGCGCGTGACCTCGTGTTCCTCCTCCGAGAGTGCCGCCCCGTCCAGCGCGCGGTCGACGTCCGCGTCGGTGATCGGCCGGCGACGTCGCCGAGCTCAACGAGGAGCACGTGGTCCGCCTCGGCGGACCGGCGACGGCGTCGAGCGTCCGTGCCGAGCGGGAGGCGCTGCTGCGGCCGGCTGGCGCGCCGGCGGGTCGGGCACCGCGTCGACGTCGTCGGGCGCTCGGTAGCGGCCGACGACGGATTCGGGCAGATCGAGCTTGGCGAGCGAGCGCAGGAAGCCGTGCGTGATGATCACGTGGATCCGCGACTGCGTCGCAGAGTAGAACCACCGCGCGACGGAGTGCGCGAGCGCCGGATAGAAGTTCGCGACCTCGACCTCGACGTGCACCCGCGCGGTGTCGCCGTCGACGTGCCGGCAGCGCTCGATCTCGATCTGCAGGTAGCCGTCGCCGTCGTGCCCCGCGCGCGAGACCAGCACGCCGCTGGCGATCCGCCAGCGCACGATCCCGCGCGCGGCGTCCATCCAGTACTCCGGCGCACGGAAGCGCAGCAGCACGAAGGGCCGCGTCAGCAGGACCACGGCGCGCTCGTCCTCGTCGTACTTCACGCGCACCAGCCCGAGCGTGCAGCGCGACAGAAAGCGCCAGTACGTGCGCGCGAGGCGCTCGAGGTACATCGGCGACCACAGCTCCTCGAGCGCGGCCGGCGGCAGCGTCAGGTCGGCCGCCTGGACGGAGCGCACGGCGCCACGCTCGTCCATCGTCGTGTGGTCCTTCGGGCTGACGAGCACCGCCCGCGCGGCGTGCTCGCGGTGCAGCAGGCGCCTGCCCGCGCCGAACCACGCGAGCGCGAGCGCGGCGGTGGCGGCGATCCCGGCGGCGAGATACGTCATCTGCCCGGAAACGGTACCCCGCGCTCGGCCCGGCGCGCCGGCTGATTTGGGCTATCGTCGCGGCCATGTCACTGCAACGAGCAACCGCACCCGATCCGCACGACCTGCTGCCGTCGGCGCCGTCGTTCTCCGTGGAGAGCGACGACGTCCAGGACGGGGCTCCGCAACCGGCGGCGCACGCGCACCCGAGCGCGGGCGGGGACAACGTCTCGCCGCACCTGCGCTGGTCCGGCTTCCCGGCTGAGACGAAGAGCTTCGCGATCACCTGCTATGACCCCGATGCGCCGACCGGCAGCGGCTTCTGGCACTGGTCGGTGTTCAACGTCCCCGCCGAGGTGACGGAGCTTGCGACCGGCGCGAGTCCGGACGGGCTGCCCGAGGGAGCGGTCGAGGTGCGCAACGACTACGGCGAGTTCGGCTACGGCGGCGCGGCGCCGCCCGCGGGGGACATTCCGCACCGCTACGTCTACACCGTGTTCGCCGTCGGGGTCGACAAGCTCGACATCCCCAAGGAGGCGTCGCCCGCCTACGTCGGCTTCAACCTGACGTTCAACACGCTCGCGCGGGCCGCGATCAGGCCGACCTTCCAGGTCGAGGGCTGACGGCTCAGCCGCGCGGCGCCCGCTCGGCGCGCACGTAGCCGATCCTGCCGGCGCCGGTGAAGCCGAGCGCGTCGGCCGTCGCCTGCGTGAGGTCCCACGAGTAGTTGCCGTTGTACGGGCCGCGGTCGATCACGGGGACGGTGATCTCGCGGCCGGCGTACATGATCGCGACGAGCGTGCCGCAGGGCAGCCGCTTGTGCGCGAGGCCGTGCAGGTCCGGCGTGAGGACCTGCCCGCAGGCCGTCTGGTTGCCGAAGAAGCCGGGGCCGTAGTACGTCGCGAGCGCCGGTCGGTAGACGTTGACGCTGGCGATCGGCGGGGGACCCGCGGCCGCGCTGCGCGGCCTGCGCGCGAGGATCGCCCGCAGGCTGACGCGGCCGCTGCGGTCGGCGCGCCAGCGCAGCTCGAAGCGGTCGGTCGAGCGCACCCGGGAGCGGGCGACGTTGCGCCAGCCGCGGCGCTTGTCGAGCCGCTGCAGGACGACCGTCCGGCGGGCGCTGCCGGGCATCGTGCCGCGCGCGAGGACGCGCTTGCCGACGACGGCGACCGGGGCGACCACGAG
>DATMJM010000008.1:0-2925 GCA_035553935.1 Solirubrobacteraceae bacterium | reverse complement strand
ACGCGAACGCGGGCAGTCCGCCGCCGCCGGTCAGCGCGGTGACGTTCGCCGCCGCCGGGACGTACCGGTTCTTCTGCCTGATCCACCCCTTCATGAGCGCGACGGTCACGGTGCAGTGACGCGACCGATGGCCGTCCGCGCGGCGGTCCTGCTGACCGGCGCGGCGCTCGGCGTCGCGCCGGCGGCCGAAGCCGCAACCCGCGAGATCTGGGTTGCGGCGACGCCCTCGACTTGGAACATGGCGCCCAACCAGCGCGACCACATCACTGGCGCGCGACTGGAACCGTCGCAGACGGTGATGGCAACGACGGTCTACCGCAGGTACACGCGGGGCTGGCGCCGGCCGCTGCACAACACGCCGGCCTCCGGCAACCAGGACCTCATCCCCGGTCCGCTGATCCGCGCACGCGTCGGCGACAGGATCGTCGTGCATTTCCGCAACATGGACTTCACCCGGATGAACGGGCATTCGATGCACTTCCACGGTGTCGAGTACAAGCCCAGCTCCGACGGAGCGCACGTGCCCGGCGTCTCGGGCCGCGACGGCAACGTGCCGCCGGGTGCGAGCTGGACGTACCGGCTCACAGCCGGGCGGCAGTCGGCCGGCGTCTGGCCTTACCACGACCACTCGACCTCGATGCACGAATCGATCGCCGGCGGCATGTACGGGATGCTCTCAATCCGCGGCCGCCGCGAGCCGCTGCCCGACCGCGAGTTCGTCGTCGTCTTCGCGCCGATGGGCGACTTCCAGACGATCAACGGCCGCGCGTTCGTCGGCAACACGCCGGTCTTCCGCGCCCGCGTAGGACAGCTCGTGCAGTGGAACGTCATGGCTATGGGCTCCGAGCATCACACCTTCCACGTCCACGGTCACCGCTGGCTCGAGGGCCGCGGCGTGCCGCGCGACACACGCACCGTCGGTCCAGCCGAGTCCTTCCGCTTCCGCTGGCGCGAGCGCCACCCAGGCGTCTGGCTGTATCACTGCCATGTCGAGCAGCACATGGAGCGCGGCATGATCGGCACCTACCGCGTGAGCGCCCGATGAGATGGCTGGCGCCGGCGCTCGCGCTGCTAACGCTCGCCGTCGCGGTCGCGGTCGCCGTAGCCCAGCAGCCCGCCGGCGAGCACGCCGCCGCCGTGCACCCGGCGAGGATCACCTTCGACTCCTTCACGCCGGCGCGGCTGCAGATCCTGACCGGCGAGAGCGTCACGTGGACGAACGGCAGCGCGCGGGCGCACACGGTCACCGCCGACGACGGGAGCTTCGGCTCAGGCCGTCTGGCGATGTCGGAGCGCTTCAGCCACGAGTTCGGCGCGATCGGCGAGGTGCCCTACCACTGTGCGCTGCACCCGTTCATGCGTGGCGTCGTGGCGGCGACGGACCTGCTGCTCGACGCTCCGTCCCAGGCCGCTTCTCCGAAACGCCCGTTCCCGCTCTCGGGTCGCTCCGCGATGTCGACGGGGACGCCCGTTTCGATCGAGGCCGACCACGGCACCGGATTCGCTCCCGTCGCCGCGACTACGGTCGGCCCTGGTGGGACGTTCGTCGTGCGCTTGCAGCCGACGGCGACCGCGCGCTACCGGGCGGTCGCCGGCGCGGCGATGAGCAGCCACGTGGTGCTGGTCGTCCTCGACCGCCGCGTCGTGCTGCGTCTACAGCGACGGCGTGGGCGCGTGCTGCTGCGCGCGAGCGTGACGCCGCCCTCGCGCGGGGGGCACGTCGTGCTGCAGCTGTTCTTGCCCGAGCGCTTCGGCTGGTGGCCCGTCCAGCGAACACGATTGGACCGCGCCTCGAGCGCGCGCTTCACCGTCCGCACGCGGCGGCGACTGAAGGCCCGCGTCGTCTTGACGTTGCCCGACGGTGCGACCAGGCTGGCCGTCAGCCCGACCGTGCGCGTCGGCCGGCGGCGCTGATCGCTACCGCTTGAGCCACCGGCTCCCGCGGGATCATCGGCGCGGTGGACGCGGACCCTGAAGACGAGCTCTTGCGCAGCGGGCGGGAGGCGCTGGCCGCAGCCGACTGGGGCAGGCGCGCTCCGCCTTCGAGCGGGCACGCGCGCTCGATGAAGCGCCGAGGCGCTCGACGGCCTGAGCGAAGCCCGCTCACTTCCAGGCGAGCACAGGAGGGCGATCGAGCTCGAGGAGAAGCATCCGCCGCGTACCGTCGCCGCGGCCAGCGGACGGACGCCGCCGCCGAGGTGGCGCGCTGGCTGGCGTTCCTCTACTGCGCGGTCCACGGCAACCCGGCCGCCCCCAAACGGTTGGATGGTCTGGGCGAGCGGCTGTTCAACCGCGAGGAGGAGTCCATCGCACATGGCTCCTCGCCCTCGACCGCAGGCCCTCGACGGGCTGTGCAGCGTTCTCACCACGCGCTACCCGCATCTTCAGTGCACCACCTATGACCTACCGGTCGTCGCGCCGATCGCCGAGAAGGCGATCGCGGCGGCAGGACTCAGCGATCGCCTCAAGGTCGCCGCGGGCGACTACTCACCGACCCGCTGCCCACAGCGGATGTCATCAGCATGGGCCTGATCCTCCACGACTGGAACCTGGAGCGCAAAACCAGAACTCATCAGATCCGCATACGACGCGTTGCCCGATGGAGGCGCGTACAACATCGTCGAGAACCTCGACGACGCCCGCCGCGAGAACGCCTTCGGGCTGATGATGTCGCTCAACATGCTCATCGAGTTCGGCGACGCGTTTGACTTCACCCGCCGGACGTCAAGAAAGCCGACTCATAGTGTCGCTTGTCACGCGGACCAGCGCTCTGCGTAGCCCGCCGGCGCAGCGCCCCGTGCAGGCGCAACCGGCACTTTGAGCGCTTGCCGCGAGGCGAGAACGCCGCCTGCGCCGCGGGTCATGTGCCGAATTCGAGCTTCAGTCTTCGCGGATCAGGTCGCTGATCTGCCGCCGCTCCTGTTC
>DATMJM010000007.1:0-5717 GCA_035553935.1 Solirubrobacteraceae bacterium | reverse complement strand
GGGCGCTGCGGTCGGCTCCGGCGGATCCCCGCTCGGCCTCGGCGCCGACATCGGCGGATCGATCCGCATCCCGGCGTTCTTCAACGGCGTCTTCGGCCTCAAGCCCTCGCCGCCCGAGGACCCGCCGGCCGTCCGCTTGGCGCTGTAGGCGTTGTTCGTGCGGCCGTACTGGCGGTTCTCCGTCTCGATCCACAGGCACAGCTCGGGCGTGTTCGTGACGCCCAGCGGGATCGCCCCGGCGTCGATCATCCGCTGCACGGTCGGCGCGTTCTCGTTGCTGCGCAGCGCGTTGCGCGAGACGAGTCCGGCGCAGTTGGGCATCCCGGCCATCGCAATCGATTCCTTGATCGTGCACGGGACGCCGAGGAAGACCGGGAGCTCGTCGGGATCGGCGGCTGCCGCGACGCGGGCGTCGGCCGCGTCGGCGTCGGCGCGCGCGGCGTCGAAGCGATCGACGACCACGGCGTTGATGCGCTCGTGCATCCGCTCGAGGCGCTCGATGTGGGCTTCGACGACCTCGCGGGAGGTCGTCTCGCCGGTGCGGATCGCGCGGGCGAGGTCGCTCGCCGATCGCTCGGTGAGGTGCTGCGGGGGCGCAAGGACGGCCATGGCGCCGCAATCTAGCGCGCGGCAGCCGCATCCGGGAGGCGCAGGAGGCCGTTCGGACGAGCCGGCCGGCGGCGCCATTGCGCATCTGTACCCTGACGTTCACATGTGGGGCCACCAATCGACGAGCGCTGCGCTCGACGGCCCGGGCGAGGACACGATCGAGGGCTTCGCCGACCTCATCGTCCGCTTCGCCGCCAACGTGCAGCCGGGGCAGATCGTCGCGATCTCGACCGAGCCCGGCAAGCTGGAGCTGACCCGCGCGGTCGCCGACCGCGCCTACCGGGCGGGCGCGAAGTTCGTCGACGTCATGCAGTTCGACCTGCACGTCAAGCGCTCGCGGATCCTGCACGCGGCGGAGGACACGTTGGACTACGTGCCGCCGTGGTACGGCGAGCGCGTGCTCGCGCTCGGCGAGCACCGGGCTGCGCGGATCGCCCTGACCGGCCCGTCGATGCCGGGGCTGCTGAGCGATCTCGATCCGGCTCGCGCGGGGCGCGACCAGCTGCCGTTCCTGCCCGAGTCGGCTCACGTCGTCAACGCGCGCACGACGAACTGGACCGCGGTGCCGTGCCCTACCGGACCGTGGGCGGCGCTCGTGTACCCCGAGCTCGAGCCGGCCGACGCGCTCGCGCAGCTGTGGGAGCACGTGCTGCACATGTGCCGCCTGGACGAGGACGACGCCGTCGCGGCATGGACGAAGCGCCAGGACATGCTGAGCGGCACCGCCGAGCGGCTCACGGCGCGCGGCTTTGACCTGCTGCACTTCGAGGGGCCCGGCACCGACCTGCGCGTCGGCCTGCTGCCGAGCTCGCGCTGGATCTCGGCGCGCTTTGAGACGCTCGACGGCATCCGGCACATGCCGAACCTGCCCTCCGAGGAGATCTTCACGACGCCCGACCCCGAGCGCGTCGACGGGACCGTGCGCTCGACCAAGCCGCTCGTCGCCGGCGGGACGATCATCCGCGGGCTGCGGGCGCGCTTCGAGGCCGGCCGCGCCGTGTCGATCGAGGCCGACGAGGGCGGCGAGCTGCTGGCCGCCTACGCGCAGCGCGACGAGGGCGCGTCGCGCCTCGGGGAGGTCGCGCTCGTCGACGGCGAGGGACGGATCGGCCCGCTGGACACCGTCTTCTACGACACGCTCATCGACGAGAACGCGGCGTCGCATGTGGCGCTCGGCTCGGCCTACGAGTTCACGGTCGCCGAGGAGGACGTCGGTGCGATCAACCGCTCGCAGATCCACATCGACTTCATGATCGGCTCGCCGGCGGTCGACGTCACCGGGGTGACGGCGGACGGCGAGCGGGTGCCGGTGCTGCGCGGCGGCGCCTGGCAGGTGTAGCCGCATCCGCGCGCTTGCGCCGCGGTAGCCTGATCACCGTCCAGGAGAGGTGCCGGAGCGGCTGAACGGGCACGACTGGAAATCGTGTGTGGGTTAACACCCACCGAGGGTTCGAATCCCTCCCTCTCCGCTGCCGCGGCGATGCGCCCGCCCCGACGGCCCGCGCGAGGGGTAGCGCGGCCGGAGATCCGATGCGGCCCGCACAGCGGCCGCGGAGGTGGGCGCGAAATCCATGTATGTCGTGCTCAACGCGCCCACCTTCGGCAAGCTCGACGCCGGCCGGCCGGCCGATCGCCCAGGACTCCGGCGTCCGGCCGCGGAGCACCAACGCGCGCCTGCGCTACGCCGCGTAGCGAGCCGCGGCGCGCGCCCGCGCCTTGGCGGCCTCGACCTCGCGGTCCTTCGGCGGCGCCGACGTCACGAGCTGCCCGAGCAGCTCGGCGGACGCCGCTGCGACCGCGTCGACGGCGCGCTCGAAGGCTGCGGCGTTGGCGGCCGACGGCTTGGTCGAGCCGCTGATCTTGCGCACGTACTGCAGCGCGGCCGCGCGGATCTCCTCGTCTGTGGCAGGTGGGTCGAAGTTGTGGAGCTGTCGGATGTTTCGGCACATGCCGAGAGCCTAACCGCGGCCGCCCGCAGCAGGGTTGAGGATCGGGGCGTCGATCCATAGACTGCGATCTGTCGGTGCTGGCGCTCAGCCACAGGGTGCCAGCGGCTGACGGGTCCCCGGTGGTGCGCCGCGATGGTCGGCGCGCGCGGGGCCATCACCATGCCAGAGACCCCCGCCCCTCATGTCTGACGCCTACTGCCGCCGCTGTCACGCGACGTTCGCGCGGCCGCTCCCGGCGCCGTACGGCGCGATCTGCCCGAACTGCATGGCCCGCGGCGACATCGTCACGCTGACGGACATCCCGCGCGCGCGGCTCGCCGCGCGGCCGCGCGACCGCGGCGACGGAGCCAGCCAGCAGGGCCGGCCACGGCAGGAGCGCGCGACGAAGCGCGCCCGCTGAGCTTCGCGTCAGGCGGCGGCCGGCGGCTCGTCTCCGTCGCTCGGGGCGGGCACGGCGGCCAGCCGCGCGCGCAGGCGCTCGCGCAGCTCCTCGGGCGTGACGTCCTCATGGGCCCGGCGCTTGCGCGCGACCACCACGCCGGTGGCGGCAACGCCTGCGACGCCCGCGAGGCCGACGAGCTTCCAGGGGATGCGCATCGCTTGCAAAGGTTAGGCCCATGACCGGCTCGGCCCTGACGCTCGACGACGCGGTCGCGCTCGCCGCGACCGGCGACGTGTGGCTCTTTCGCGGGCGCAAGCTCGCCGACCGCGCGATCCAGGCCGTCACGAACAGCCCGGTCAACCACGTCGGCATGGTCGTCGCGCTCGACGACCTGCCGCCGCTGCTGTGGCACGCCGAGCTCGGGCGCTCGCTGGAGGACGTCTGGACGGGCGAGCGCCAGCGCGGCGTGCAGCTGCACAGGCTCGCCGACGCCGTCACGACGTGGAACGTGAAGCACGGCCAGCGCGCATGGGTGCGCCAGCTGACCGGAGCGACGCTGCAGCGCCATCACGAGGATCGCCTGATAGAGGTCATCGACCGCTTCGACGGGCACCCGTTCCCGACGATGCCGCGCCTCGCGCGCCGCTGGGTGACGGGCCGGCTGCGGCGCCGCACGACCGCCCCGCTGGAGACGATGTACTGCGCCGAGCTCGTCGCGACGACCTACCAGCACATGGGGCTTTTGCCCGAGCGTCGGCCGGCGAGCTTCTACGATCCGGGAGCGTTCTGGAGCGGCGACAGGATCGAGCTGACGCCGCCGTTCAGCCTCGGGGGCGAGGTGCCGGTGCGCTGAGGTGCACGGAAGCGGTCGACCGCGGCCGCGGTGGCGCCGGACGCGGCTCGGGCGACTCGATCGGGACGCCGATCAGACGATCATGCCGTCTGGCTGGGCCTGCTCGACGGCACCGACCGACACCGCGTACACGACGTGCTGGCGGTGCACCGCGATGAAGTCGTGGTGGGCGACCTCGCGGTTGCCGTCCAGCGCCGTCACCGTGGCGTCCTTGAGCGCGATGAAGTCGCGCTCGGGTGCGTTGAGAAGGTCCGACAGGCGACTGCGATAGCCGTCGCTCGCCAGCGTCGCGGTACCGACGATGCGGTGGCGCGGCGTGTCGATCGAGATGCGCTCGTAACGATGTTGCACGCGGCGATCTTCGGCATCGGCGCCCGTCTTCGTGAGCCCGTTCATCGCTTTCTCGTCAAAAGGGTCAGGATTGGGCAGATGAGCGAGCCGGTCTCCGTCTATCGGCGGCGCCGCGCGACGGCGCTGGCGCTGCTCGCGGGAGCTGTCGTCCTGCTGGTCCTGGCGGTCCGCTCGTGCGGCGGCGAGGCCCGCGAGGGCGTCATCGAGCAGCGGCCGCCGGCCGCCGTCGCAGATCGTCCGGCGGAGCTTCCGCGCGGCGGCAGGCGGATCTTCCCCGACTTCCGGGTCGTCGCGTTCTACGGTGCGCCGCAGAGCGAGAAGCTCGGCGCGCTGGGGATCGGCTCGCCCGCCGCCGCGGCGCGCCGGCTGGAGCGCATCGCGCGCCGCTACGCGCGCAAGACGCGCCCCGTGCTGCCCGCCTTCGAGCTCATCTCGACGATCGCCGCCGCCGCCCCGGGCGACGACGGCCTGCACCGCATCCACCAGCCCGACAAGGTCATCGCCCGGTACCTGAAGGCTGCGCGTGCTGCCCGCGCGCTGCTCGTGCTCGACGTCCAGCCCGGCCGCGGCGACTTCCTCAGCGAGGTCCGGCGGCTGGACCGCTGGCTGCGCGAGCCGGACGTGGGGATCGCGCTGGACCCGGAGTGGCACGTCGGCCCGGGGGAGGTGCCGGGCAACGTCATCGGCTCGGTCACCGCGGACGAGGTAAACGCCGTGAGCGACTACGTCGCGCGCTTCGTCGTCGACCACAACCTGCCCGAGAAGCTCTTCGTCGTGCACCAGTTCACGAGCGGCATGATCGAGAACAAGGAACGGGTCGTGCGGCGGCGCGGGCTGGCGGTGACGATGAACGTCGACGGCTTCGGCGACCGCGCCAACAAGATCTCCAAGTACAACCAGTTCACCTCCGAGCTGGCACGCTTCCACGACGGCTTCAAGCTCTTCTACGAGGAGGACACCGACCTCATGACGCCCGGCGCGGTGCTCGACCTGCGGCCGCCGCCGGACCTCGTCGTCTACGAGTAGCGATTGATTAGCCTTCCACCGGATGCGCCAGTACGACGACGAACGGCGCTCGCCGGTGGAGCGGATCGTCGGCCGCGATCTCGACGAGGAGTCCGGCAAGGGGCGGCCGCTGTCCAGCCGGACCGCGCAGACCCAGCGCTCGATCGAGGCCTATCTGAAGGGCGGCGTGCGCCCGCGCTGGATGGAGCGCGTGGCCGAGATCGACGAGGGCATCGCGCGGGAGCGCCGCGCCCTGGCGCGCGCCTACCGCGCGCTGCGCCACGAGTGCGAGGGCGACCCGGCGCTGTTCGCCGAGCGCTGGCGCCGAGTCGCGCGCAGCTGGTCCTTCGCCGAGCTCAACGTCCTCATCGAGCAGCACAACGACTGGTATCCGATCGAGCGCGACCTGCCGCTCAACCCGCGCACCGGCGACTACGTTCGGGTCGGCGGGCGCTCCTACCGCCGGCCCGTGCTGGGCGCGGCGTGGGTGCTCGAGCAGTTCCCCGCGTGAGCGCGGCGGCGACCGCGCGGCGCGGTTCGGGTCGGCCCGCCGCGGGAACCCAGCGCC
>DATMJM010000006.1:0-2961 GCA_035553935.1 Solirubrobacteraceae bacterium | reverse complement strand
AGGTACAGGTGCTCGGTGGTGAAGTCGGGCCCGAGCGGCTCGACGCCCAGTCGCGCGTCGAGGAACTCGTCGAGCGCGGCGGCACCGAGCGCGAGCTCGCCCGTGCCGAAGCGGCGCGGGTCGCAGAAGCTCAGCACGTGGCCGTCGTCGAGCTCGAGGCGCACGCGCGTGTAGAGCGTCGCGGGCGGCGCGTCGTAGAGCACCGTGCCGGTCATGCGCAGGTGCATGAGCAGGTAGACGTCGTCCTGCGCCTCCCAGATGAGGTACTTGCCCCGGCGCGACAGGCGCTCGACCACGCGCCCCTCGAGCGCGTCGCGCAGCTCGACCGGGGCCAGCGGCGCGCACCACTTGGCGTCGAGCACCTCGATCGAGCGCAGCGTCCGCGCTTGCACGAGCGGCGCAAGCCGGCGGCGAATCGTCTCGACCTCCGGAAGCTCGGGCATCGCGTCTGAGCGTAGTCGGCGCTGCTGAACGCCCGCCGCGAGATGCGGCTCAAGAGCCGACGAACGGCGTGCCCGGCAGAGCCGCAGCGTCGCGATCGCACAGCCACCGCAGCACGCTCGCGCCGACGTCGGCCAGCACCCCGTCGTGGCGGCGACCGCCGTGGCCGGCGAACGACGCCAGCAGCGGCGCGTGCTCGCGCGTGTGGTCGGAGTGCTTCGCGGCGGGATCGCAGCCGTGGTCGGCTGTGATGACGAGCAGGTCGCCCGGCCGCAGCGCGCCGAGCCACTCCCCCACGATCGCGTCGATCTCCCGCAGCGCGCGATGGAAGCCCTGGACGTCCTTGCGGTGGCCGTAGACCTGGTCGGTCTCGACGAGGTTGGTGAACACGAGCCCAGCCTCGAGCCCGCCCACGAGCGCCGTCGTCTCGCGCAGCGCGCGCTCGTTCGTCGCGCCAGGATGGGCCACGGAGATCCCGCGCCCGGCGAAGAGGTCGGTCACCTTGCCGACGCCGTGCACGGGCACCCCGGCGTCGCGCAGCTCGTCGAGGTACGTGCGGCCGGGCGGCAGGACCGAGAAGTCATGGCGGCCCTCGGTGCGCCGGAAGGCTCCCGGCTCGCCCCTGAACGGGCGCGCGATGACGCGGCCGACCGCGTGCTCGCCGGTCATCACGGCGCGCGCGGCTGCGCAGACCTCGTGCAGCTCGTCCTCGGGCAGGCGGTCGACGTGCGCCGCGATCTGCAGCACGGAGTCCTGTGACGTGTAGAGGATGAGCCTGCCCGAGCGCAGGTGCTCGGCGCCGAAGTCGTCGATCGCAGCGATCCCGTTGTACGGGCGGTTGCAGATGAAGCGTTGGCCGGTCGCCGCCTCGAGCGCCTGCACCACGTCGTCGGGGAAGCCCGACGGATATGTCGGCAGAGCCGTGGCAGCGATCGCGCCCATGAGCTCCCAGTGCCCCGTCGTCGACTCCTTGCCCGGACCGAGCGCCGCCAGCCGCCCGTGCAGCACGGGCGCGAACGCCGGCGCGACGCCGTCGACCGCGAGGATCGATCCGAGGCCGAGCCGTCCGAGCACCGGCAGGCGCAGCCCGCCGACGGCGCGCGCGACGTGGACCAGCGTGGCGGCGCCCTCGTCGCCGTAGTCGGCGGCATCGGGCAGCGCGCCGGCGCCGCAGGCGTCTGCGACCACGACGAACGCCCGCCGGCGCGCGGCTGGTCCCCCGCGCGTCACCCCGTCGGCGTCCGCAGCTTCAGCGAGCGGCTGACGGGGCCGAAGGTCTGCTCGTCGATGCGGGCGAACTCCTTCGGCGGCGCGAACGCGTCGACGACGACCTCGGCGCCGCGACCGTAGGCGTGCAGCGAGCGCATCGACCGCTGCGCGGAGGGGTTCGTGAGGTTCGCGCCGATGCCGACGACCTCGACGCCGCGGATCCCCGGCTTGAACACCAGGCGCGTGGAGGTGAGCTTGAACGTCGGGTCGCGGTGCTCGATCTGCGCGACGAGCGCCGCGCGCGCGGCGTCGAGCTGGGCGCGCGTCTCGGGCAGCGGCTCCGTGCGCGGGTAGCGCCAGACGGCGATCTGCGCGGTCCCGATCGCGACCGTCGCGACGTGCGGCGGCTCGCCCGGCACGACGCGCCAGTTCGTCGGCGCGCGGAAGCGGATGCCCTGCTCGTCGAAGAACGCCTCGCGAAACGCCTTCGGTGCCGGCACGGCGCCGAGATCCGGGACCGGCGTGCGCTCGTTGCCGCAGCCGGCGATCAGCGCGGCGAGCGTGGCGAGGGCGATTGCGGTCCGGAGGGCGCGCGGCACCCCGGCATTGTCTCAGGCACTCGGAGCGGAGCCCGCACCGGCGCGCGGATGCGCCCGGAAGTAGACGTCCTTCAGGCGGTCGGCGGACAGGTGCGTGTAGATCTGCGTCGTAGCGACGTCCGCGTGGCCGAGCATCTCCTGCAGCGAGCGCAGGTCGCAGCCGCCCGCCAGCAGGTGCGTCGCGAACGTGTGGCGCAGGGTGTGCGGGCTCATCCGGCCGGCGAGACCGGCGTTGACCGCGTGGCGCTGGACGATCTTGTACAGGCCCTGGCGCGTGAGCCCGGTGCCGCGGTGGTTGACGAACAGGTGGCGCTCGTCGCGCATGCCGACGAGCTTGGGCCGGCCGTGCTCGAGGTACGTCCGGGCGGCCGCGATCGCCTCGCGGCCGACCGGGATGAGGCGCTCCTTGGAGCCCTTGCCGCGCGCCCGGACGACGCCGGCGCGCAGGTCGATGCCCGCGACGGTCAGGTCCACGGCCTCGCTGGCGCGCAGGCCGCAGGCGTACATGAGCTCCAGCAGGGCGCGGTCGCGCAGGGCGGCGGGCCGCGCGCCTGTCGGCGCCGCGAGCAGCTTCGCGACCTCGTCGCGCGACAGCACCTGCGGCAGCTTCTGGCTCTTGCGCGGCGCGCGCAGGTCGGCGGTCGGATCGTGCGAGATGATCTCCTCGCGGCGCAGGTGGCGGTAGAACGAGCGCAGGCAGGCGGTCTTGCGC
>DATMJM010000005.1:0-5223 GCA_035553935.1 Solirubrobacteraceae bacterium | reverse complement strand
CCCCTGGATGTGTGCGCGGTAGCAGGCGCGGCAATCGGAGTCGAAGTACACGCTGTCGTAGCAGAAGACGCGGCGAGCGGCGATCTCCAGAGCGGCGTAGCGCTGCTCGAGCGCGCTAACGAGTTCTGTCAGCGTGTCGATCGCGACGATGTATTTGCGGTCGCGCCGTGTCTGCAGCGCGGCTCGTTCCTCCAGTGCGGCCAGTGAGATCGAGGGCAGCGGCGCGGCGAGTTCGGCGGCCGTCGTCATGTCGGCGCTGTGCCGTTGGACGAGGGCGACGCCGCGGTCGACGTCGTGGTCGCGGAAGCGACGGGGTGAACACCCGGAGCGTCCGCGACGATGCGCACGGGGTCGACACCGGCTGCGTCGCCGGACTCGTCGCCGATCGCGCTGTCGCTCTTCACCAGTGCTTCAACACGCGTGGTCTCGCGTACGAGATCGGTCTCGAGGATGCGCACGTCGAGGACGCGCGCGCCGAGTCGCCGGGTTAGGTGCTCGATGAGTTGTCCGCGGTCGGTGAAGACCTCGTCGGCGGTGACGATCTGCGGCTCCGCGTCGTCGCTGCGCCGCAGGCGCTCGATCACGGCCATGCCGGCGACCAGCGCGGCGTTGAGGGTCGCCACGAGCGCGATGTCGCCAAGCGCCACGCCGTTGACCACACCGATCGCCAGCGCGGTGAAGAAGTACGCGACGTCGGTGAAGCTCGAGGCCTCGCTGCGCAGCCGGATGATCGACAGCACCGCGAACAGGCCAAACCCGACAGCCAGCCCGCCGGCGCCCGTATCGGGCATCGCCATCAGCGCGGTCAGGACGCTGAACAGCCCGACGTTCATCGCGAGGAGCGAGGCAGCGGCCTCGTGGCGGCAGTGGACGCGCAGATAGATCGCGTAGGCCAGCACGGAGCCGGCAACGAGGTCGATGCCGAGGCGAATCGCGATATCCAGGTACGCGTTCACCGTCTCCTCCGGATGGCGCGAGACAGACGGCCATGCTGCCGTCGCGTAAACGGCCAGATGCCCGGGTCAAGATCCTGTGAGACCCATGTGAACGCGTCCGCTCGCCGCTCGTGCCCAGCCGTGGCTGAGTGGTCGTTGGAGGTGTGCAAGCCGCACGGCGTGACCGCGAACACAGTCAGGTTCCAGCGCCGAGTGTCTGGACGTGCGCGTCAATCCAGCGGACGCGGTCGATGAGCCAGCCGCGCAGCCGGCGCATCTCCGATGCGTGCGAGCGCGACCGGGTCGCGTGCCAGCGGCGTGCGTCGCGTACCTGGGCGCACGCAACACACGGCGGGTGTGGTCAAGCTGGCGCAGCATGCTGCGCAGCAGGTCCTTCGAACGCAGCTGGGACCAGCGAGCGACGAGCCGCTGGGTGAACGCCGGGTCGGCGAGCAGATCGCGTGCCAGTGGCCGCCCGCGGCTGACCCAGCCCTGCGGCGCGACGCTGAAGCCGCCGGAGAGATCCAGGCCCATCGACCAATCGAAGTCCCAAACCGGCCCGAACACGAGCGGCTGATCGGTCCCTTTGGCCAAGAACGTGCTCCTGCTGTAGGCATCGAGGTTCGTGAACAGCTCCTGCAACAACAGGTAGCCGACCGCCGCCGGCTCGTCGACAAACGCCCGCCAGCTGCCGTTCCGCGCCGCGAGCGACAGTTCGGCCGCCGCCACGTAGCCCGCGATCCAGCCGGCCTCGTCGCTCCTCAGCTGCTTGAACTTGGGATCCTTGTGGCCGTAGAACCACCCGCTGGCCGGACCTTGGAAACCGTCCGCGAACGGCGTCGCGGACCCCTCGACGACGTAGCCGCCGCTGATACCCGCACGCGCTACGGAGACGCGGGCGGCGTCAAGCTTGACCTGCTCTGACAGGACGTAGATGCCCCGGTAGCCGCGGTTGATGTACAGCTCCACAAACCGCGTGCGTGGCGCCCAGCGACCGAGCCGTCGCGCGGTCGCGTACGCCAGCACGTCGCGCGAGAACGTCCGGTCGCTGTAAGCGCCGTTGAGAATCCAGTGTTCTCCGCCGGGATACCGAGCAGCGCCGCGTTGCGGCTCTTCGATCCCCGTGAGCGCGTCTCAAACGAGTAGGACTTCCTGTCAAAAACGTAGCGACGAGCTTCCGCGCAACTCGATGCCGATCCGGCCGCGGTAGCCACCCGCGCCTCGGATCCGCATCTGCGCGGACTGCTTCACGCCGTCCCCGACAGCTTGACTAGCGTGGATGTCGACGCGCGGCAACGCGGCGCCCGCCTGCGTGGACACCCCCGAGACGACCGCGAGCAGCGACACAAACGCGATGCGACGAACCAAACGGGACATGCCCGCGAAGCTACGTAGACCGGATGTGACGACGGTGAGGAGCAGATGAGAAGATCCTCATCTGCCGCCCGGTTTCGTGCGCGCCCGGCCTGGGGATCCAAGCAGACATGCGCGCCCCCACGACCAGGCGACGTCAACGCAAACGGCCGGCTCTCGCGGCCGCCTGCTCAACGCTCGTGCTGATCGTCGCGCTCCCCGTAGCTGGCTGCGGCGGCGATGACGAGCCGAGCGCAGACGCACCCCAGACGGTGACCGTGACCGAGCCCCAGCCGCCTGCGACCACACAAGCCCAGGGTGATACGGAGCGCAGCGCAGCCTCTCGCCCGGTGAGCCGCAGTCGTGCGATCGCGATTGCGCGCAAGCGCGTCGGCGGCGGCCGTGTCGACGAGGTCGAGCGCGATGACGAGGACGGACGCGCCGCCTGGAAGGTCAAGCTCGCGCGCGCCGGTGGCGTCGAGCACAAGGTGTCCGTGGCGGTCAGCAATGGCCGCGTGCTGCAAGTCGAGACCGATCGCGACGACCGCGACGATGGCGAGGACTGATCGCGTGCACGTCAGCGTCCGCAGGACGGTCGCGCTAGGAGCCCGACGTGCGCGCTTGCGCTCGGCGCGACATCCAGCACGCTCGATCCCGTTCGGCGGGCGGCTGCGGCCGTCCCGTTGACCGTCCCGGCGCCGAACGAGCACCGGACTGGTCCTGAGCGGCTAGGGGCGGTTCCGTCCCGGCAGCCGTTCCCGTCGGTCGAGCGCGCTGCCGATGTCTTGAGGGGTTGCCTGCGAGGCCGATGCCAGCGCGAGCTGCTCCGACACAATCACAACGGTAAACGTGTTGCTGGTGTCAAGGCCGGTCGAAAATCTCTGCGAGGCTGACCTGAAAATCGCCCGGGATTCTCATTCCTCAGGGGCGGCGGCGGGCCGCCCGGGACGCTGTCGCGCAAAGGTCGCGTGCTGCGAGATCGTCGGGGAACTCTCGTGGGCAGCGATCTGGCGGGGCGCGGCCGTCCGGTTACATGGCGGCGGGGCTATGGCGGTAGAGCTTGATCAGGTTGTGGGTGGCGGCCAGCGGCCGCCATTCTGATCTGCAGGCCTGCAGCCCGCGGCGTTGGAAGCGCTCGGCGCGTCGGGTGACCTTCGTCTGGACGAAGATCGGCTCGATCATCTGCTGTCGTCGGCCGTAGAGCGCGGCGCCAAGCGGACTTGCGATCACGCGTTGCATATGCGCGTAGAGACCTGGACGCGTTTGTCGCGCAGCTTGCGCTGCTCGGCGGGACGCAACGCTCGGGCGCTGCTGTCGGGGTTGACGATCACGTCACTGCCTTGGCATCACGAGCTCTTCGATGCGCGGGACGTTCCAATAGCCGCCGTCGGCGACCACGACCCCCGGAGCCTCGTGGATGCCGACCGCGGCGAGCTCGTCAGGAGCCGCGCGGATCATCGGTTCAAGCAGCCGCCCATCCGGTGAGTCAGTCGATAGTTCCGCGGCGATCATGACCTGCGATTCGGTGCAGACGGCCTGCGCGTTGTAGCCCTGCACGAACCCTCGCGGCCCGCGGATCAGGCGGGCAGTCCGGATCGGTGATGTTCGCCCTGACTGACGCATCGACGACCGCTGCGGGCGCGATCGGCTAGCGTCCGCGAAGCTTTCGCCCTCGCTGAACCTCGAGCTCCGCGCGGGCCTGAAGACGCGCCGCGTGAGCGTCCTGAGCCTCACGGACCTCGGCCTCCAGGCGCTCCTTAGCGGCACGCAATCGCGCGCGACGCGAGCCGCGCCCGGCGAGCTCGGCCTCTCGATCAACGTGCAGCGACAGCATGACCGTCGAGCGCTGCAGCGTCGCCTGGGCCTCGAGTTACGTAGGTCATAACCGAGTGGCCGGATCACCGGCGGCGGCAGCATCAGCGCCCGGGCTACGCGAGCCACGGTCGCCCGGATGTGATCGCCGCGGCGAGGTGGCTAGGCACCACTTCGGCCGCGGCCGGGTGGCGGGCGAGCAGGCGATTGGCACGGCTGATCGGCCCACCTGCCACCGTGGCTCAGCGGATGATGCGTGTCTGGCTGGTGCGGGCCAGCGGCATGCCCGCCTGGCGCTTGACGATCACCCGTAGGACGCGGCGGTCGCGGCGCGCGATCACGCTGGTGCGGTATCGGCCGTCGCGTGCCGTGCGCGTCGACTTCAGGTCGCGCCAGCGTCCGGCGCGGCGGGCCTGCACGGTGACGCGCAGGCCGGCAAGCGACCGGCCGGGCACGAAGGCCCGACCGAAGAGCACGAGCCGGCCGGCGCGGCGGCGGACCGTCAGGCCAATCACGGCGCGGCGTGCCTGGGCCGTGGTCAGCGCGCCGTGGGGTGCATCGTCATCCCCTCTGGTCGCGCTCCCACCCGCCGACGAGGACGTGGTGGTGCTCGAGTTCCCGACTGATCCGGCCGGCGCGCCGGCGCCGCCGGCGAAGGCTGAGCACTGGTCCTCGGCGCTGCCCTTGACGGCGTTATTGGCCCCGATCGGGGGCGGGGAGTTCTCCTTGCACTGCAGGTTGGCGTCAATGGTGTTGTCAAACACCGATGCCTGCCCCCGGTTGCCGACGATCTGGACGTTGCCATCGACGCGGTTGCGGGTCACCTTCAAACGACCTGAGTTCGCGTCGTACTGGACATCGCCCGTGATCGTGCTGTCGGCGACGTCGGCGCCGCCGCCCTGCTTGACCTGCACGTTGCCGACGACCCGGATGCCGGCCGCCCGCAGCGTCGCGGCCCTTCCACATGCATGTCATTAGTCCCGGGCGGGACGGCCAGAAGCTCATCGGTCGCTCATCGGTTCGGAGAACAGTGTGCAGCCCTGCAAGCTTCACCGGAGCGAGAGGTACCAGATGAGCGCGAAGACGAGAAGCGTGCTCGGAGCAGGCGTCGCGACGGTGCTGT
>DATMJM010000004.1:0-3842 GCA_035553935.1 Solirubrobacteraceae bacterium | reverse complement strand
GTCACATCCCGTGCCCCCGCCCGCCCTGCTGCTCATGACCGCCACGATCAAGCCTGCGGCCGGCGTCCCGGCGCTCGCGCGGACCGACCCCGCCGCCCGGCTGGAGGACTACACGCGGGCGCTCGCGTTCTACCTCGGGCTGCGCACGTCGGTGATCGACCGCATCGTCTTCGCGGAGAACTCCGCGAGCGACCTGACGGCGCTGGAGACGCTCGCGCAGGAGCGGCGCGACGGCAAGGACGTCGAGCTGCTGTCGTTCGACGACCATGACTTCCCGGTGCAGCACGGGCGTGGCGTCGGCGAGGTGCGGCTCATGCAGACGGCGCTGTCGCGGTCGCGGCTGCTGCGCGCGCTCGGCGAGGACGAGCTGTTTTGGAAGGTCACGGGGAGGTTGCGGATCCGCAACCTCGAGCGGCTCGCGGCGACCGCTCCGCAGGACGCCGACCTGTACGCGGACTTCCGGCGCCATCCGCGGCCCTGGGTCGACACGCGGATCTTCGCCTGCACGCCGCGAGCCTTCCGGCAGCTGTTGTGGTCCCGCGTGGACGGGATGCGCCACGACGAGCTCGCCGGCGCCGGCTACAGCGCGCCGGAGGAGTGGCTGTTCGGCGAGCTGCTGCCAGAGCGCGTCAACGTCCGGCTCGTCCCGCGGTTGCGCGTCGAGCCGATGATCGAGGGCTACTCGGGCTTCGGCGACGACTACGCACGGCCGTCACGGCGGCTGTGGAGTGCCGTGCGCGGCACGAGCCGCCGGATCCTCCCGCGTCTGTGGATCTGACGGGCGCCCGGTTGCGACTGCTGTTCCTCGTGCCGTTCACGCCCCGCCTGGCGGGGCACCACGGCGGCGCGCGCGTCACCGGGCAGCTCATCGCCAACCTCGCCGCCCGCCACGACGTCGCGCTCGTGCACCTCGCCAAGCCCGGCGAGCCGCCGGTCGATGATGAGCTGGCGCGCCGCTGCGCGCGCGTCGAGCCCGTGACTCAGACGCGGCCGGCAAGCCGCCTTCGCACGAAGCTCGCGCTGTTGCGGGCGACGCCGACGTGGGTCAGCGAGGTCACCGATCGCGGCTTCGCGGCGCGCGTGCGGGAGGTCGCGGCGCGCTTCGAGCCGCAGATCGTCCAGCTCGAGTATCCAGTGATGGGCCGCTATCTCTCCGCGCTGGAGGGCTGTCCGGCGCCGCGCGTGATGACCGACCACGAGGGCAGCGTCCGCGACCTGCGCGAGTGGCGGGGCCCGTTCGCGGCCGTCACCGGTGCGCTCGACGAACGCGCCTGGCGCAGCTTCGAGCGGCGGGTGATCGAGCGCATCGACGTGGCGGTGGTCTTCACGGAGCGCGACCGGCGCGCGCTCGCGGCGCTGGGCGCCCGGACGCCGATCGCCGTCGTTCCGTTCGGGATTCCGATCCCCCCGCGTCCGCTCGCCCCCGGCGGCACCGATCCGCCGTCCGTCCTGTTCGTCGGCAGCTTCGCGCATCCCGCCAACGGCGACGCGGCCGCGTGGCTCGCCGGCACGATCTTCCCGGCGGTCCGCGCGCGGTGTCCGCGCGCGCGGCTGACGATCGTCGGCGCGGACCCGCCGCCAAACGTGCTCGCGCTCGCCGGTGGCGCGGTGGACGTCGCCGGCGAGGTGGCGGACGTGACGCCATACCTGGATGCGGCGGCCGTCGTGGCGGCGCCGATCCGCATCGGCGGCGGGATGCGCGTGAAGGTCCTCGAGGCGCTGGCGGCGGGCAAGGCGCTCGTCGCGACGCCGCTCGCCGTCGAGGGGCTCGAGCTCGGTGCCGCCGACCAGCTCGAGATCGCCGGCGACGAGGGTGCCTTCGTGCGCGCCCTCGTGCGCCTGCTCTCCGACGAGGAAGCGCGGCACACGCTCGCGACGCACGCGCGCGCCTGGGCGGTCGAGCGGCTCGGTTGGGAACCCGCGGTCGCGCGCTACGAGGAGCTCTACGACGCGCTTCTGGCGGACGGCTCGCGGTCGTGACGCTGCTCGAGCTTCTCCTGCCCGAGGGCCGCGCTGCCGGCGCGCTCGTCCTCGGCTCCGGCTGCCCGCCGCGACTGCGGCCGGCGACGTCGCTGACAGCGCCCGCCGATCTCGTGCTCGTCGTTCCGACGCCCCAGGAGCTGGCGCAGGACGGCTGGCTCGAGCAGGCGGTGGCGACCGGCTCGCGGCAGCTGGCGCCCGACGGCCTGGCCTACGTCGTGGTGCCTGCGCGGCGGCGCCGGCGGGCGCGGCGGCTGCTGTACGGCAACGGGCTGCGCGCTCAGGACGCCATGCTGCACCTGCCGGACGTCGCCCGCAGCGAGCACGTCGTGCCCGTGGCGCGGGTGCCGATGCGCCACGCATGCAGGCACGTCGTGCCGCTGCTGGCGTGGAAGCGCGCGGCGGCAGGTCTGTTGCTCGGTCTCGGCGGCGGGCGTTTGCTCGCGGCGAGTGCGCCGCCGGTGGCGCTGGTGGCGCGCAGGCGCGATGCCCGCCCGCTGCTGGGATGGCTGTCCGCGCTGATCGGCGCCGGCGAGGCGGGCGTGCGGTGGCCGGTGATCGCCGCGAGCTGGCGGACCGGGGGGCCGCGGGTCATCGTCCACCCGCTGCCGCCGGCCGGCGCTCCCGTCGTGGTGAAGCTTGCCCGCCGCGGCGGCCGGGGCCTCGCGGCGGAGGCGGAGCGGCTGACCCGGCTTGGCAGCGGCGCTCGTGGCGCGGGCGCCGACGTGCCGCTGGCGCTGCGCAGCGGGCGGGTGGGCGACTGGGACGTCCTCGTGCAGACGCGGCTCGAGGGCGACCTGCTGGCGCCGCTGCTGATGCGCGATCCCGCGCGCCTGAACCGGTCGCTCGCCGCGGTCTGTGCGTGGCTGGAGGGCTGGGGAGCGCGCACCGCGGTGCGCACGCCACTGACGGCGGCACTGCTCGACCGGGAGGTCCTGCGACCGGCGGCGGCGCTCGCGCCGCAGCTGGACGGCGGCGCCGACTACCTGGCGCACCTGCGCCGACTCTGCGCGGGCGCCGTCGGGACGACCGCGCCGCTGACGGCGTCGCACAACGACCTGACGATGTGGAACGTGCTCGTCGGCGGGGCCTCGCCGGTCGGCATCGTCGACTGGGAGGTCGCGCAGGAGTCGACGCTGCCGATGCGCGACTTCCCGTACGCGGTCGTCGACGCGCTGGCGGGCACGCGGGGCTACCGCGACCGGCCGGGGGCCGCGCGGGCGGCGTTCGACCCCGGCGGGGAGCACGCCGCGGCCGTGGCGGCGCTGCGGCGGCGCCAGCTGCGCGCACTGGACGTGGCGCCCGGGATCGCCGAGCTGTCCTTCCACGCGTGCTGGATCGGGCACGCGCTCAACGAGCAGGCGGCGGCCGGTGGCACGCTGCCGTTTCGCGCGATCGTCCAACGGCTCGCGCGGCGGGCGGCGGACAGACCGGCCGCGGAGCGGTGAGCCGGCCGCGCGCGGCCGGTGGGCCGTCGTCTACCCGAGCGGGGCGAAGACGCGGGCGTCCAACAGCGCAAAGCCGTTCTTCGTCGCGCGCGTGAGGCCGAGCACGCGCACGTATCGCGCACTGGTGGCGGGGAACGTCGTGCGCTTCAGGCCCGCGACGTCGAGGGACACCGACGCCACGCGCGTGAAGTTCGTGCCGTCGGTCGAGGTCAGGATCTCGTAGGTCTTGGCGTAGTTGGAATGCCAGTTGAGCTCCACGGTGTCGACGGTGCGCGCGCTGCCGAGGTCGACCTGCCACCACTGGTTGTCGGGGTCCCTCGCCGAGTTCCAGCGCGTACTCGAGTCGCCGTCGTTGGCCTTGTCGGCGGTCAGGTTGGGGTTGAAGTCGCTCGACGAGCTCGCGGGCTGGTTCAG
>DATMJM010000003.1:0-2851 GCA_035553935.1 Solirubrobacteraceae bacterium | reverse complement strand
AACAAGGAGCAGTGGAAGAGCGACCTCGACCAGGGCATGAGCCGTGCCAAGGACGAAGCCGGCTCGATGAAGGACGAGGCGTCGCAGCCGTCGTCCGACTCCCGGGAGCAGCCGGTCGTGGCCGGCGGCTACGTCGGCACGGATCCGGCGGGGTACCCGGGCGGCGATCCGGCGACGACGCAGCGCTTCGAGCGCGGCGACGGCACCGTCTAGGGCGCGGCTGACGGGAGGCGCGCGAGGGGCGGGCGCAGGCCC
The DNA here is from genome assembly GCA_035553935.1 of Solirubrobacteraceae bacterium. GTDB lineage: Bacteria > Actinomycetota > Thermoleophilia > Solirubrobacterales > Solirubrobacteraceae > CADCVQ01. The sequence goes on along the minus strand of DATMJM010000003.1, from coordinate 2,596 downwards.
GCCCCTCGCGCCACGGCGCAAACATCGACAAAACGTCGCCTTCGGCGTTTGCCGCGGGGGCAAACATGGGATGCTCTGCGCGACCGGTCATCTCACTACGGAGGTTCGATGAACGACCGTCGCACGCTCGCTCAGACGCTGGCGCTCCTGTTCGGCGTCGTGTTCGTGCTCGTCGGCATCCTCGGGTTCATCCCCGGGATCACCTCGGAGGCCCCCGGGCCGTTCGCGGGCGACGACTCCGACGCGGAGCTCCTGGGCATCTTCCAGGTGAGCGTCCTGCACAACATCGCGCACCTGCTCTTCGGTGTCGGCATCCTGGCGGCCCGGACGCACGCGGCCTCGCTCACGTACCTGCTCGTGGGCGGGATCGCGTACCTCGGCCTGTGGCTGCTCGGGCTGCTCGGCGCGATGGACTGGCTGCCGGCCAACGCGGCCGACGACTGGCTCCACCTCGCGCTCGGCGTGGCGCTCCTCGGCGGCTGGTTCCTCGGCAAGCGCGAGGACGACACCGCCGCTGCGAGCACACGCACGGCCTAGCGGCGTCTCAGAGGGCGGCGGCGACCTCCGCCGCCGCCCTCTCCGCCGCTTCGAGCGCCCCCTCCAGGTAGCCGCACCCCTCGCGCGCCGTCTCGGTGCCCGCCCAGTGGAGCGGCCCCAGCGGGCGGCGCAGCTCCGCGCCGTGGCGCGTGAGGGCCTGGGGCGGCAGGAAGGCGCCCCAGCAGCCGCCCGTGAAGCGCTCCTCGGCCCAGTCCCGGACCACGACCTCCAGCGGCCGCCCCGCCTCCGCGCCGAACGCGCGCTCGAGCGCCGCGACCGCGCGCTCCGCGCGCTCGGGGGGCGGGAGCGCGCGCAGCGCGATCGCCGGCTCGCCGATCCAGTAGACGCCGAGGACGCCGCCCTCGCCGCCGGGCGGCGAGAGGTCGACGACGAGCGAGGCGCCGAGCCCGCGGCCCCAGGCGCTGCCGTCGAGGCCGCGGCCGCGCCAGAACGGCGAGGGGTAGAGCGCGCACGCCTTCGCCACGTCGCCGTGCGGGAGCCCCCGCACGAGCGCAGCGCGGCCCTCGGGCAGCGGCTCGAACTCGATCGCGGCGAGCGCCGCGGGCGGCAGCGCGAGGATCACGCGGCGTGCGTGCACGGCTCGTCCGGCCGCCTCGACCGTCGCGCGCTTGTCGCTCCAGCGCACTGCCGTCACCGGGGCGCCGAGAACGAGGTCGGCGCCGAGCGGCTCGGCGAGGCGGCGGCAGAGCTCGTCGAGGCCGCCCGCGACGCGGAGCTCCTGCGCGCCGCTTCCGTGCGACGCGACGAGCTCGCGCAGGCCGCCGCCCGCGTGGAGGTAGAAGAGCGCCCAGAGCGCGGAGACGCGGGCGGCGTCGGCGGCGAAGACGCCCTCGAGCAGGCCGCGCAGCCCGGCCTGCGCCTTCGCGAACGGGACGTTTCGCGCCAGCCACTCCTCGAGCGAGCCCGCGTCGAGCCGCTCCGCCCGCGGCGCCTCCCAGGGCCGGTCGAGCGGCACGCGCCGCGCCGCCCGCTCGAGCCACTCCGTCGCGAGCCGGCGCGCGACGCGGTCGCGCAGGCGCGCCGCCGCTGCGGGCGGCTCCCCCACCGCGACCGGCCTCCCGTGCGCCTCGTCGCGAACCGTCTCCAGGCCGAGCTCCGCCGCCAGCGCGCGGACGCGCCCGTGCCGGGCGCCGATCCAGGTGGCGCCGAGCTCGGTCGTCGTGCCGTCCGCGAAGCTGTGCGTCTCGATCCGCCCGCCGACGCGCTCGCGCGCCTCGAGCACGGTCACGGAGCGGCCCTCGCGCGCGAGGGCCCGCGCCGCCGCCAGTCCGGAGAGCCCTGCGCCGACGACGGCCACGTCGACCGTCTCCGGCATCTAGCCCCCGCCGTAGATCGAGATCGGCAGCGAGTCGAGCAGCACCTCGTCGGCGGAGGGCAGCTCCGCCTCCAGCCGCTCGAGCAGCGGCAGCGCGCCCGGCGCGGCCGCGAGTAGCCGCCGCTCCACCTCCTCCGTCGAGTCGAGCACGACGAGCTCCTGCTTGAACGGCCGCGGGAAGCGCCCGCGCCCGAGGTACCAGCCGTAGAACTTCTTCAGGAAGCCGGACGCGCGCCGCTCGCCCAGCTCCCGCACCGTCTCGCGGACGAAGAGGACGAGCTCCGCCACGACCTCCTCGCGCGTCGGCTCGCGGTCGTCGCCGTCGACGATCTCGCGCAGCGCCCACGGGTTCCCCTGCGCGCCGCGCCCCACCATCACGGCCGCCGCGCCGGTCGTCGCGAGCACGACCTGCGCGCGGGCCCGGGAGGTGACGTCGCCGGAGGCGATCACCGGCACGTCGACGAGCGAGACGAGCTCGGCGGTCAGCGAGTGGTCGGCCGTCCCGGTGTACATCTGCTGGGCGGAGCGCGGGTGCAGCGTGAGCGAGGCGGCGCCCGCCTCCACGAGCCGCGTCCCCACCTCGAGGCAGGTGCGCGCGCCGTCGCGGAGACCGCGGCGCATCTTCACCGAGACCGGCAGGTCGACGGCGCCCGCGACGGCGTCGACGATCGCGCAGGCGCGCTCGGGGTCGTCGAGCAGCGTGGCGCCGGCGCCCGTCTTCGT
>DATMJM010000002.1:0-4592 GCA_035553935.1 Solirubrobacteraceae bacterium | reverse complement strand
GATCTGTTCGGTGGGCGTGGCGAAGGCGAAGCGTTTGCGCGGTCGGTCGTTGAGCTCGTCGGCGACGGCGTCGAGCTGGGCCGCGGTGACGGTGGCGAAGTCGGTGCCTTTGGGGAAGTACTGGCGCAGCAGGCCATTGGTGTTCTCATTCGAGCCGCGCTGCCACGGGGCGTGCGGGTCACAGAAGTAGACGTCGATGGCGGCGTCGATGCGGACTTGCTTCCAGTCGCGCATCTCGGGGCCCTGGTCCCACGTCAGCGAGCGCCGCATCGCCTCGGGCAGCGTCTGGATCTTCGCCGCGAGCGCCGGCGCGACGAGCTCGGGCTTGTAGCCGTCAGGCAGCGCGACGAGCATCGCGTACCCCGTCGTGCGTTCGACGAGCGTCGCGATCGCGGTCTGGTTGCGCTTGCCGATCATCAGATCGCCCTCCCAGTGGCCGGGCACCGCGCGATCGTCGGCCTCGGCCGGCCGCTGGCTGATGTTGATCATGTCGCGCCCCAGCATGCGGTTCTTGCGCGTACCGGAGTGCCGGCCGGGCTGACGCAGCGAGCGGCCGGTACGCAAGCAGGCCGTCAGCTCGCGACGCAGCGCGCCCCGCGATTGCACGTACAACGATTGGTAGATCGTTTCGGTCGACACCCACATCTCCGGGTCATCAGGAAACCGGCGGCGCAAACGGCCGGCGATCTGCTCCGGCGAGAAGCGCTTGAGCAGATCGTCCTGCACGCGCTCGCGCAGCACGACGTTGACGGCCAGCTTCGCTGGCTTGGGTCGGCTCGCGCGGTCATACGCCAGCGCGTGCGCGGTCGTGGCGCGGTAGCGGCCGTCACGGCCATCGCTGTTGCGGTCAAGCTCGCGCGAGATCGTCGACGGCGAGCGGCCCAGACGCCGCGCGATACGCGGATCGTCTCGCCTCCCGCGGTGCCCAGGGCGATCTCCACGCTCGGCGAACGTCAAACAGCGGCCCTTGAGATCGCGGCCGCAACGAGGACGAACGCCGCCGCACGCGGCGACCCAGCGCGAGCCCTGCTTGCGATACGCGCCGACCTGCTCGGCCGCGCCGCTGATGAACTTCGCCGCGCTGCAACGCGGCCCAGAACACCTGAAACGTCTCGCTGTCCATCCGATTGGTGAACTGACTCATCGAGCACCTCATGACCTCGCCGGCGGGACCCGTTGCAACCAGACGGGCCCCGGCACAGGCGCGCGCGTCGGTAGCCGCAACGCCTCGCCCTGTCGGGCTCGCCTCCGCGGCAACCGACGACCACCCCACCAGCCCCACCGGACGGCCCTCAGACGACGCCGCTCAACAGGCCTCTGTTGCGATCACCGCGAGAACCCAAGGTTGGTCCATGGGACGTGCGAAGCGTCTCGCTCAAGGGGCCGCTGGCTGCCGGAATGGCCATGCACGAGGCGTCGCCTGCGTGCCTACACGTCGACCAAGCAGTCGAACACGTCGCTCAGCGCGCGTACCTCAACACCCCCGGGCGGCAGGCGGGCGGGCCGGCCGCCCACGAGGACGGCCAGCCGATAGCCCGCTCGAAGCGGTCCCTCCACATCCCCTTCGACCTGATCGCCGACCATCGCTGTCTCGTCGGGTTCGCAGCCCAGCATTTGCGCCGCCCGACGATAGGCATCGCCTGCTGGCTTGCTGACACCGATCTCCTGTGAGATCGCGACAGCATCGAGCAGGCGCTCAAGGCCGATGACTGCGATCTTGCGCCGCTGCAGATCCGAGGGACCGTTCGTCAACAGACCCACGCGCAGGCGTGCTGCTCTCAGCGCGTCAGGAGCTCTCTCGCGCCGACCATCAAGCGCCTGCGCTCAAGGTTCGCCTCGCGCTCTCTCAGGCACATGGAGATCGTCGCGTGCGGCAGCTGCCCCCACGGCGCTACCGCTTCAACCAGCTGTGTGCGCCAGAACGCGTCGAGGTCCATCGAGCCCGCCAGCACTGCGGGGTAATGGGCGTGGGCGAGCGGCGCTCGCGCGCTGGCGCAGCTCGTCGCCGTCAGCATCCGGTAGTACCGCGCGGATGTGCTCGATCGTGCGAGCCCACATCTCGCCCTTGAACTCCGCTGTGGTCAGCGTGTCGTCGAGATCGAAGACGACCCCGCGGAGTCTCTGCCTAACCGGTGTGGGTGTCGCAGCCTCGGACACCGCCCACACGTACCACAGTCAGACAGTCTGGTGGTACGGGAGGTGCGGCGCCGTCATCGGGTGCGACACGCCAGGCGACGTCGCGCGAATGGTCGTCCCGGCTGTCGCTTGCTGTGGGACCGGCTTGCCAACCTCAACGTCGAGCTCGATCGAGAGCGTCCCGTTCAGGCCGAGAGCAGCAGCGTCCGGTGACAGAGCTGGCGTGTCATCGGGCAGCGCCTTACGCCCGACGCCTGGCTACCAAACGACTCCCTAAGACCCCCAGAATGAGGCCGCCTACCCCGACCCCGGCGACGAGCGGCCACGGGATCGCCGCATTGAACCCAGTCGGCTCTTGCAGCCCCGGATGGTCGCCACCGGCCGGCTCGGCCGGCTCTTTTTGCTGCGCGACCACACCCGCCCGGTCAGGGTCGCCCCTCTCGGTCACATGGAGGTAATCCCAGGTGTTGTGGGCGCCGCCCTCCTCCCCGTCCCAGATGAGCACCATGTAGAGACCGGGAGGCACGCCCTTCGGGACGCGAAAACGGCCTTTGCGCGTCGGCTTGCGACGTTGGCGGGAGAGAACAGTTGTCGTCGGTACATCTGCTCGGTAGGCACTGGCGAGGTAGTCCGGCGCGATGCCGAAGTCGCTTGGGCGCGGATTGAACACGGCGCGATAGGCGGGCCAGCCAACGCCTTCGGGCTGTGCGGGCGTTTCGGTGATCCGCACTTGGCTGCCCGTCTGGACGACCACCGGGTTCAGGCAGCCACATGGGCCGTGCGCTACAGCAGCGGCGGGGATCCACAGCACCACCAACGCCAACACCGCTGCGACGCAAAGGCGGGCTCGTCGCATGAGCATCCACAGTAGACCCGTCCAACCGTCGTCCCTACCAGGCCGCTGCCGCTTTAGCCTCGATCCACCAGTCGGGTCGGCCGATCTGTCCGGCGTGTGACGAAGAATGACCTCCTGAGCAGGGCTTTCTCACGACTGTGACGGTAGTCGGGGCCCGCGCAGGAGGTCACCTTCATGGTGCACGATGACGGGCCGGTCGGACTGGACTGCGTCGCGGTGGCCTTCGACGACGAGCGAGCGGTCGCTGATGCCGGGATCGTGCTCGCGGCGACGGTGGCGCAGCGGCTGGGGATCGAGGCGCTCGTCAATGACGCGGTCTGTCTGGGCTCTCGGCCGGGAGCAGCGAACGCCGGGGCGAAGGTGATGACGTTGGTATCGGCGATGACGCTCGGCGCGGACGGCATCGATGACGGCGACATGCTGCGCGCCGGGCGGACGGGCCAGGTCCTCGGCCATGAGGTGATGGCGCCCTCGACGCTGGGCACGTTTCTGCGGGCGTTCACCTTTGGGCATGTCCGCCAGCTCGATCGCGTCCTGGGCCAGACGCTGACGCGTGCGTGGCAGGCGGGCGCCGGCCCGCGTGACGGGCGCCTGGTCGTCGACGTCGATTCGTTCGTCGGTGAGGTCCACGGCCACGCCAAGCAAGGCGCCGCCTTTGGCTACACCCGCCAGCGCGGCTATCACCCGATCCTCGCCACCCGCGCGGACATCGGTGAGGTGCTGCACATCCGCCTGCGGACGGGCTCGGCGAACACCTCCAGAGGGATGCTGCGCTTCTGCGATGAACTGATCGCACGCGTCGACCGCGCCGGCGCAACTGGCCCCAAGCTGCTCAGAGCCGACTCGGGATTCTGGGCCAAGAAGAGCTTCGATCGCCTTGACCGCGCGGGCTGGCAGTTCTCGATCGGGGTGCGCCTACAAGCCCACGTCCGCACGGCGATCGAGCAGATCGACGAGCACGCATGGACGACGTTGGAGGACTACCCGCCGACGTCGATCGCGCAGATCGCCGAGACCACGCTGGGCGACCGCCGGCTCGTCGTTCGTCGCGTCCGCACGCTCGACAAGCAGGGCGAGCTGCTGCCCAGCTGGGAGCACTTCCCCTTTGCGACGAACCGCAGCGACGCGCTTGCGCTCGTCGAAGCCGAGCACCGCCAGCACGCCGTCGTCGAGCTTGCAATCCGCGACCTCAAAGACCAAGCGCTGGCGCACTTCCCGTCAGGCAAGTTCTGCGCCAACGCCGCCTGGACGGTGATCGCCGCGCTGGCGCACAACCTGCTGCGCTGGACCAGCGTCCTCGGGCTACCCGGCCAGACGATCCGCGCCGCCCGCACCCTCAGACGCCGACTGCTCGCGCTACCCGGCCGCCTCACCAAGACCGCCCGGCGCTTCACGCTTCACCTCCCAGCCCGCTGGCCGTGGCGCGACGCGTTCACCGAAGCGCTCAGCCGCATCCGCGCGCTCCCCAGCGCCGCCTGACCACACCGCTCACCGCTACCGCAACCCCCGCGCCCCCCGCGACGCTCCACGCTGCCCGAACACGCGCACGGCCGCGCCCGACAGCCCCGCCACGCGCCGCAGCGGCCAGGATCGCCCGCGC
>DATMJM010000001.1:0-5514 GCA_035553935.1 Solirubrobacteraceae bacterium | reverse complement strand
CATGGGCCTCGTGCCGCCCGCCGACGGCTTCCTCGAGCTGCTGCGCACCTGCGCCGACGAGACGGGGGCGCTGCTCGTCTTCGACGAGGTGGTCTCCGGCTTCCGCGTCGCCCGCGGCGGCGCGCAGGAGCTCTTCGAGGTCCTGCCCGACCTCACGATCATGGGCAAGGTCCTCGGCGGCGGGCTGCCGGCGGCGGCCTACGGCGGCCCGCGCGAGCTGATGGAGCACGTCGCGCCCGCCGGCGACGTCTACCAGGCCGGGACGCTCTCGGGCAATCCGCTGGCGGTCGCCGCGGGGCTCGCGACGCTCGCGTTGCTCGACGGCGAGCAGCCCTACGCCAACCTCGCAGCGACGACGAGCGCGCTCGCCGACGGGCTGACCGGCGCCGCGGTCTCGGCCGGCGTGCAGGAGCACGTCCAGATCACCGCCCGCACCGGCCTGCTGACGGTCTTCTTCAGCGCCGAGCCGGTGACGGACTACGCGGGGGCCAGTGCCTGCGGCCACGAAGCGTACGCGACGTGGTGTCGCGGGCTGCTCGCGCGCGGCGTCTACGCGCCGGCCTCGCAGTACGAGGCGTGGTTCCCGTCGCTGGCGCACGGGCCCGAGCACATCGAGCGCACGGTCGCGGCGGCCGCCGCGGCATTCGTGTCGATCGAGCGATGAGCGGCCCGCCCGACGCCGAGGCCGACGCCGCCGCCCGGCTGCGCGACGCCGTCCGCGCCAGCGGCAGCCCGCTGGCCGACGCCGTCGGCGGCGCCCGCGCGCAGCACGCGTCGGACGACGGCGGCCCGGATCCGGTCGCGCTCGCCGGATCGGGCCCGCGCGCGGCCGCCCATCGCGCCGACGTCGAGCTGGCGGTCGCCGCCGTGCTCGAGGGCTGCCTGCTGCACTACGGCACGCCGCGCGTCCTGCCGATCGAAGATCCCGACCTCGCGCTGCTGGCGGGCGACCGTCTCTACGCGCTGGGCCTCGCGCGGCTGGCGGCGATCGGCGACCTCGTTGCGATCGCCGAGCTCGCGGACGTCATCGCGCTCAGCGCGCAGGCCTACGCCTCCGGCGACGACGAGCTGGCGCTGGCCGCCTGGCACGCCGGCGCGGCGGCGATCGGATGGGGGGAGGATGCCGCGACGGCGGCCGCCAAGGAACGCGCGCGCGAGGGCGATCCCGGGGCCGCCGAGGCGCTCCACGCGGCGGCCGCGCGCGCACGCGGTTGACCCGCCCTTGTGACGTCCGGCACAGCAGCCGATCTGGCGCACCGCCGGAGTCCGCGGGTCGCTAGATTTCCCTGCCCGTGGCACGCGACCGCAAACAGCCCAAGAAGAAGCTGACGACCGAGGAGGCGCAGATCCCCGGCGCCTTCGAGGGCGAGACCGTCAGCCGCCGGCGCTTCATGACGGGCACGGTGCACGCCGCCGGAGGCATTGCCGCGGCCGCCTTCACGCTTCCCGCCGTCGGCTTCGCCGTCGCACCCGTGTTCGAGAAGCAGGAGCCGACCTGGGAGTCCGTCGGGGCGATCGGCGACTTCCCCGACGACACCTACATCCCGCGCACGCTGACGCTCGTGCGCGGCATCGGCGACGTCGGCAAGTCGACGGTCTACATCCGCAAGTACAACCCGCAGCTCGACGACGAGGAGCGCGACGAGTACAACGAGTTCATCGCGATCTCGACGCGCTGCATGCACCTCGGCTGCCCCGTGCGCTTCGTCGCCGCCTCCGAGCGCTTTATCTGCCCGTGCCACGGCGGGGTCTACGACTTCCAGGGCAAGGTCAGCGGCGGTCCGCCCGTCCGGCCGCTGGACCGCTTCTACACGCGCGTGCGCAAGGGCGAGCTCGAGGTCGGCCCGCGCTTCAGCGTCAACTCCGAGCTCAAGCGCTTCTCGCCGCGCGACCCGGGGATGCCGCTCGACGGGATCGGGCAATACGTCTACCCGGCGCGTCCCACCGTCCGGAAGATCCCGGGAACCTGAGCCGTGGCCAGCCTCAAGCCACCCCTGCCGCGCGCGCTGCGCCCGAAGCCCAAGGGTCCCAGCGAGGACAACGGCCACGTCGAGAGGGGGCGCAAGGACAAGCTCGCCGACAAGGGGATCTCGACGATCGACTGGATCGACGAGCGCACGTCGCTGTCGGGCGGCGCACGCTGGGTGATGTTCCGCAAGATCCCGAAGGGGACGAACTGGTTCTACACGCTCGGCTCGGCGACGATGTTCGCGTTCCTCTCGCAGGCCGTCACCGGCGTGATCCTCGCGATGTACTACGACCCGTCGGCGACGCGCGCCTACGAGTCGGTGCGCTACATCACCAACGAGGTGTTCCTCGGCGAGTTCGTGCGCGGCATGCACAAGTGGGGCTCGACCGTGATGGTGGTGCTCGTCTTCCTGCACATGGCCCGCACGTTCTTCTTCGGCGCCTACAAGTACCCCCGCGAGCTGAACTGGGTGATCGGCGTCGTGCTGCTGATCCTCACGCTGTTCTTGTCCTTCACGGGCTACCTGCTGCCCTTCGACCAGCGCTCGTACTGGGCGACGACGGTCGGCGTGGCGATCAACGGCACGGGCCCGCTCATCGGCCCGTACCTCAACGACTTCCTGCGCGCCGGGCCCGAGATCGGGGTCACGACGCTGGCGCGCTTCTATGCGCTGCACATGCTCGTGCTGCCGCTCGCGCTGGCGGCGATGATCGGCGCGCACCTGTACCTCGTCGCGCGTCTCGGCACGACCGCGCCGCCGTGGATGAAGGCCGACACGCCCGACGACATCCGCAAGGACGAGACATGAACGCGCGCGAGAAGGAGGCCTACCTCCGCGAGTACTCGATCCTGAAGTCGCGCGGCAAGCCGTTCTTCCCCTACGCGGTCGCCAAGGACGCCCTGATGGCGGTCGTCGTGATGCTCTCGATCATCCTCATGTCGCTGACGTTCGGGGCCGAGCTGGGGCCGAAGGTCGACCCCACCACGACGACCTACACGCCGCGTCCGGAGTGGTACTTCTTCTTCCTCTTCGAGGTGCTGCGGGTCGTCAAGCCGCCGTCGCTCACGCCGCTCGCCGCGATCGGCGTCCCGACGATCGCCATGATCCTGCTGTTCCTGCTGCCCTTCTACGACCGCAGCCCAGAGCGGCGCCCCGAGCGCCGGCCGATCGCGATGGCCGCCGCGTTCTTCACGATCGCCGCGATGGCCTTCCTCACCTACGAGGGGGCGAACGCCGGCTCGCCGAACCAGATCGACATGGAGGCGCCCGAGAACGTCGTCGCGCTCGGGGCCGCGAACCTGCGCCAGTGGGAGGCCGGAAAGCAGGTGGTCGCGCAGTCGGGCTGCCTGGCATGCCACAAGATCGGCCACAACGGTGGCACCCTCGGCCCGGACCTGACGGACATCGGTGCGCGGCTGGCCCGCCAGGCGATCGCGCGCACGCTCGTCAACCCGACCGCGCCGATGCCCGCCTACAACGAGCTGTCGGAGAAGAAGCGCGACGATCTCGTCGAGTTCCTCGCGCAGCTGAAGTCCGGCCATTAGCCGCCCGGGTACACCGGACAAGGGGACGCTGCAGGAGCCGCAGGTGCGGGCGATGTTCGACCGCATCGCCGGCTTCTACGACGTCATGAACTCGGTCATGACCGCCGGCCTGCACCACGGCTGGCGGCGCCGGGCGGTCGATCTCGCGCGGGTGGGGCCGGGCGACCGGGTGCTCGACGTGGCGACCGGCACCGGTGACCTCGCGCTCGAGCTCGCCCGCCGCGTCGCTCCCGGCGGCGAGGTGGTCGGCTCCGACTTCTCCGAGGAGATGCTCGTGCGCGCGCGCGAGAAGGCCGCCCGCCCGCCCGTCGCGCATGCGGCGATCACGTTCGAATCGGCCAACGCGATGGAGCTGCCCTATGCCGCAGGCGAGTTCGCCGCCGCGACGGTCGGCTTCGGCGCGCGCAACTTCTCCGATCTCGACCAGGGCCTGCGCGAGATGACGCGCGTCGTGCGGACGGGCGGGACCGTGGTCGTGCTGGAGATCACGACCCCGACTCGGCCGCCGCTGTCGACGTTCTACCGGCTGTGGTTCGATCGCGTGGTGCCCATGATCGGCAAGCTCGCCGGCGACCCCGAGGCCTACAGCTACCTGCCGAGCTCGGTCAAGCGCTTTCCCGACCCGCGCGAGCTCGCAGCACGGATGGACCGCTGCGGCCTGGACGTGCGCTGCATCCTCACCGCCGGCGGCATCATCGCGCTGCACGCCGGCACGAAGCGGTCGTGAGCGCGAGCAGCGCCGAGACGACGCTGCGCGTGATCGTCCGCGCCGCGGGGCCCGACGTGCCGCGCCTGCTCGGCCTCGTCGAGCAGCGCCTCGTTGCGCTCGCCGGCGGGCACGGGCCCGTGCTCGCCGGGCACGCGCGCGACACGATCGCGGCCGGCGGCAAGCGGCTGCGCCCGCTGCTCGTCCTGCTGGCCGCCGGGCCGCGCGCGACCGACGCGCCCGAACTCGTGTCCTGCGCGGCGGCCGTCGAGCTCGTCCACAGCGCGACGCTCGTGCACGACGACGTGCTGGACGGGGCGCGGCTGCGCCGCGGCGTGCCGACGGTCTGGGCGAGGGGCGGCCGCGAGATGGCGGTCGCCACCGGTGACCTGCTGTTCTCGCGCGCGTTCTCGGAGCTGACCGCGGTCGGGTCCCTCGCCGCGGTGCGGTCGCTGTCGCGGGCGACGTCGGCGCTCGCAGAGGGCGAGCTGCTGCAGCGCCAGGACGCCTGGGACGGCGCCGTGCCGGTCGAGCGCTATCTGCGGCGCTGCGAGCTGAAGACCGCCCGCCTGTTCGAGGCCGCCTGCGAGCTCGGCGCGCAGGCGGCGCGCCGCTCGCAGGACGAGACCGCCGCCCTGGGCGCGTTCGGCCGCGCGATCGGGCTGGCGTTCCAGCTGCTCGACGACGTCATCGACGTCGCCGGCAACGCGCCGCTGACCGGCAAGCACCGCGGCACCGACCTGCTCGACGGCACCGTCACGCTGCCGCTGATCCTCGCCCGCGAGCGCGACCCGCGGCTTGCCGCGGTGGACCTGCGCGCGATCACGACGCCCGAGCAGGCCGAGCGGCTGTGCGAGCGCATCGAGGAGACGGGCGCCCTCGGCGCGGCGCAGGCACGCGCGCTGCACCTCGTCGCGGAGGCGAAGGGCGGGCTGCTCGAGCTCGCGCTCGAGGACGGCCAGCGCCGCGCGCTGAACCTCGTCGCCGACTCCGTCGCCGATCGCCGGGCATGAGCGCCGCGCGCGGCTAGAAGTCTTCGGGCAGCACGTGCTCGGCCGTCAGCGCGGCGACGAAGCGCTCGACGTCCTCTTCCATGTTCGCCCGGGCGAGCTTGCGCAGGTCCCCGACGAGCGCCTCCGTGCCGCGGTCGAGCGTCTCGTCGAAGCGCTGGATCGCGTCCTCCTCGAAGATGTCGGTCGTGCGCCACTCGCAGTTGGGGCAGCGCAGGCTGACCTCCCAGCGCGAGCGGTCGGTCTCTTCCCAGGCGAGCGGGTACACGAGTTCGGAGGAGCAC